>JBAWZF010000107.1 GCA_037143175.1 bacterium | reverse complement strand
AGGTGCTGTCTCTCAGGTGGCAGCCGACGTCCTCGGCGGCTGATGGACGACATGAGGGCGGTTATACGGCAAATGCGTTCGCCGGGGACGTCGAACGCCACCGTGAGGAAAGCACTAGGCGGGCAGTTGGCAGTTTGCAGTAGGCAGAGGAGCGAAGCACAGGTGGCAGCCGACGTCCCGGCGGCTGAAGGTCTAGCAAGGGACGGTATAGGGGCCTTCGTTCGCCGGGGACGTCGAACGCCACCGTGAAGAAGCGTTTGCCTCAACCTGGGGCTATTGATCAGTGTGAATCAGTGAAGATCAGCTTGCCAGGCCGGAGTCTCATAGATATGGTAACAAAGATCATCCTCCTTCGCCCCGGGGTACGGGGTCTACGGCGGACAGCCATCGCTCTTCAGCGAGCGAAGGCTGGTGGTGAAGTATTTTTTAACTTAAGCGGTTAAGTAATGGAGTATATCGGGAATAATATGACATTGAAAGTGTCGCTCACCTCAGTTGCCATGTTTATTAAGCATTATTCTTTAAAGCATAATGTTAATAAGCATAATCTTGGTTGATAAAGTCATGGCGAACTCACCAATTTTACTGGTAATTATGACTTCTCCTGTGTTGCAAACGTTCAAGACGTTAGATCGGTTAACGTTAATGACTTTGAGTAGCCAACTTTTTTAGATAGAGGCGTGACAGGCCAAATGCAAGTCTTTACCTTTTAGGGATTAGATGCCACTATAGTGACCTAAATCAAGAGGTGAAACGATGAGAACACTGGCAATACAATATGATGAAAGTCTGCCATTTTCGCTTGGAGAAAGTCCACTGGCGTTTGAGCAGGAAGCAGTCTTTCTATTAGCGCTGAAACTTTTTGAACTTGGTCGGATTTCTGCTGGTAAGGCTGCCGAATTAAGTCACCTGTCAAAACCCGCATTTCTTTGGAAGGCGGGACAAATGGACGTGCCCGTGGCACGTCTCGATGAGGATCAACTCCAAGCAGAGTTTGCGAATGCGTGACGTGGTCCTGATTGCGGATAGTGGACCTTTGATAGCACTTTCTCTCATCAGCAAAGTGGCTATTTTGCGCACGTTGTACAGGGGAGTTTGTGTGCCGTCTGCCGTGGCAGATGAAATCGCCGGGCAGGGAGAGTTTCGGCAAGGGGCCGATCTCTTCACCAGGGAATCATGGATAAAAATCGAGGCCGTGCCTTCGCCGTCCTTGACATTGTTGCCTGTATTTCTCGGGAAAGGCGAAGTTGAAGTCATTCAGTTGGGAATTATTCGTAGCGGGTCGTTGTTGCTCATTGACGATTATCGTGCGCGACGAGCGGCGGAAGCCCTCCACCTCGCAGCCACCGGTACGGTAGGCGTTCTAGTGCGGGCCAAGGAATGCGGATTGGTTCCTGCCGTGGTTCCGCTTTTGCGGGAGATGCGTGATTGCGGCTATTACATTGGTGAGGCGGTTGTTGAGATGGCTCGTATTCGTGCGGGGGAGTGAAATGAAAGACATTCGACGCGCTGATTTCCTAAATCCAGATGTCTGATTCGCACGCGGCTCACCCGGTTCGGCAGGCTCACCGCAGGCAAGCTCAGGGTAAATACACCAGCCATCAAAAATCGCAAAACGGTTTTTCTGGGAATTGAAGACAATGTAGATGTGCGGAGCACAGGTGCTGTCTCTCAGGTGGCAGCC
>JBAWZF010000106.1 GCA_037143175.1 bacterium | reverse complement strand
CTGCCCACTGCCCACTGCCCACTGCCCACTGCCCACTGCCCACTGCCCACTGCCCACTGCCCCCTGCCCACTGTTCCGGCTATGCCGGGTTAGGAAAGTGTGACTGAATGGCAGCAGGGATGCTTTCGACCATGTATAACGGAAGGGAGAGGAGGCGATACTGGACGGGATCGCCGGTGGTGGTTTGCACATCCACCTCCTGGAATGAAGGAGGATTGACGTCCAGGCGCAAGGCGCAGCTAAGCTGCTTGCCATGCATGAAGGCGTGAAGGGACTTCATGGCCCCGGCCTTGCCTGCCTTGACCTCGACGGGTATGACATGGCTTCCGTGCTGAATGATATAGTCAATTTCACCCTGGCGTCCTTCGATACGCTGCCAGTAAAAAAGCCTTGGATCTTCGCAAGCCTGTGACAGGCAGCGAAGATGTTGACCCACGAACTGCTCCGCAATGCCGCCCTTGTTGGCCCAAACCACGGCGTTTAGATCCCGCAGATCAAGCCGCGAAAGCCCCAACTGAACTGCGGCCAGGCCAACATCCACCAGAATCACCTTGAATAGCCCTGGATTCGTCTCGGCTCCAAGAGGTAACCCGTTGGCGGCTGTGTGGTCAACGCGATGACAGACGCGGGCCAACCGCAGCAGTTCCAAGGCTTGCTTGAGGTCGCGATGTTTGGCCTCCACATCAGCATGACTGTACACAAACCGACCGCCCAATTGTCGCGGAATGGCATCCATAACCCCGCGTAATAGGGTAGCCGGGACCCTCCCGCTGTACTTGCTGAAGTCGTCCCGGTAGGTCGCGATCAAGTCGCGTTGGAGTTGCAACCGTCGCACATCATCCCGCTTCTCGATCCAGTCCGAGACGACTTCCGGCAAGCCCCCGACCAGGCAGTATTCAGAGAACCATTCAAGAGCGCGTTGGTGAAGCCGGGGGTTGAGTTCGAAGTTTTCCCCGGCGGCGATGAGCGCCGTTTTCAACAACTCGTTACCGGACGCATCCAGATACTCGTAAAACGAAACCGGTTCCAAGTAGCAGTAGGAGATGCGCCCGACCGGCATACTGAACTCATGCTCGAGAAGCGCGAAATCCAGCAGCGAGCCTGCCGCCACAACCGGCATCTCCGGCATGTCTTCGTAGAACCACCGCAGGAAGGCCAATAAATGAGGCGTGGCCTGTACTTCATCAATGAACAGCAAGCAGGTTTCAGGAGAGACAGGAATACCCAGATCAGCCGAAAGGTCAGAAATCGCACGGCGCGGATCGTTTGACCGGAAGTGCTCCGCCAGTTCCGGGCGACGTTCCATGTTTAGTTCAACGAGGATCCGCCCATGCCTTTGAGCAAGGTCCCGAACCAACCACGTCTTGCCCACCTGCCTGGCGCCACGCAAGACAAGGGGTTTTCGATCAGAATCTTTGATCCATTTGTCGAGAAAAGTTGCTGCAGATCGCTTCATAAATCCTCGCTTTTCATTCACCATAGCTCTTCAAAACAAAACAACATCAAGAAATATCACAGCCATGTCAATAACAACGTGTTGTTATTACAACACTTATCCGCACTAATCGCAGGGAGTATCCTGTCCCTCCTGTCTATCCTTTTCTGAAATTCGGATTACCCCCCCAATTCCGAAGCCCACGGAGACTGACTCCTGAATACTGACGCGGACATCCTACGGCATCCGGTTTTGTGGTCAACCCGGCTCCGTTCACGAGAATCTACACTCGCATGCCATTTACGCTGTCCCTCATGTATTACG
>JBAWZF010000105.1 GCA_037143175.1 bacterium | reverse complement strand
ATCAGCAAATACAGGGTTTTTTGATCATGAAATGTCGCCTATGGGATGACAGTGATTAGGATTACGATTATGAGGGTGAAACGCCGTTAGCCGGTGGCCTGGGTTCGGCAAGGGAACTGCTTGCAGAATGCCTGCATATTGGCCATCCACGATTTGGAGGCGGCGAAGCGAATGGTAATCTTGCGGCGATCCCGGATGACGCGTGCCGCCACATGGAAGAGATGGAAGCGGAGGGCCTTGAGACGGGATGTGCGCAGGTCAGTATCCGGAACGGCGGCGCGGATAGCGCTGGCGAGATTATAGGCAATGGCGTTGATGATTAACCAAGCCGCATTGGCACCAAAGCGTTGGCTCGGCAGTGCCGCGGCGGCGAGCGCATTTTTCAATTCATCGTGGGCATGTTCAATGGTTCCTGCCTTCTGCCGATGCCACTGGATGACTTTGGTCGCATCAGGGTTGGTTGAGTTGGTCACCACCGCAAGGAACCGGCGGTCTGCACCGTCGGCAAAGGTAAGCCCTTTGGGTTTGAGCAGGCGCAGACCAATGAAGCGCAGTGCTTGGGTGCATGATTTCTCGCTGGGTTCCGTCGGGGTAAAGGCGATTTCCGCCGCCTGCCGGATGGTTCCGTCATCTTCTGTTCCGAAGGTTGTCCATTGAGTGTCGGTCAGCTTGGCGCAAGCCTTGGATAACTCCTGAGACATCATGGCTGAGATGGCGAATTCGATCCGGCCTTGCGGCCCCTCGGAACGTTGTTCGTCACGAAGCCAGCGCAAAAGATCCCAGTCATAGTTGGCGGAGTCACCACGGAAAGCGAACCGCTTGATGCCTTTGGGGAGTTGCTGAAAGGCTTGTAAGGCGCAGGCCTTGGGATTCATGCGCGCGGGCACATTGCCGTCCCGAAACTCGACGGCCACAATGGCATCGGCTTCCATCCATAGCGCGACCATGGGCTGGAAGCCGCGAGTTCCCTCATGGGTCATTTTGGCGCACCGTTTACGACTCTCGATGATGGTCGCATCCATATCGATGGTGCCCATCTCAACGTTCGATCCCTTAGTGGCGACGGCTCTGGACGAGGCCCCTAACACACGCAACAACCCCTCCTGCAGTGGCGTCGTCTCCGGAATATAGGCCTTCTGCTTTTGATCCACGGCTCGTTTTTGCGCCCGAACGATCTGTTCCGGATCATGGAAGGCGTCAAGAAAATCCCGTGCCGTTCGCGAACTGGGAGGCTTGTAGCCAAGCATCTTGGCCACGGCCTCATCCCTACTTAGGCCGTCGATGTCCGAAACTCGCTCACATCCAATCAGGCATGCAAGGCTGAGCGCTTCCACCATCTGGCCGGGGGTGTATCCCTTCTCGATCTTTCGCAGATCAGGGTGAAGGTGTATTTGGCCTCCCTTGCGGGCAAGTTGGATCAAGACCCGGTCGTACTCTGTCAGGATTTCGCGGGAAACGACTACCTCAATTCGGGAGTCAGAGCCAAGGAATCGAGGCCCTGATTCTTCAGTTCTGTATGCAATTGCTCGATCCGGAGCTTGGCTTCATCGAGCGAATCGAGGGTCTCCCGGATGCGTTTTGAGTTGAAGTTAATTTCAACTTGATAACCATTCCCGCGTTGGCGTATGATCCCGCCCTTGTGAAACCACTTACGCTTATAGCTCTTGGTCATTTGGAAGATATGGATAGGGGTAATTTCCCTCTACCCTCCTTTTCAGGAAAATGTCCCAAAAATGTCCCAAGCAAGCACGAAACGCCAATTTCGTCATAAGTCGTTGATTTCAAACATCTGGAGAGGTGGCTGAGTGGTCGAAAGCAGCGGTTTGCTAAACCGCCGTACTGGTAACAACCGGTACCGAGGGTTCGAATCCCTCCCTCTCCGCCACTTCCACCATATGCCTGCAAACATTGACTACTACACTCATTCACTCTTCGCGACGATGCTTTTGGATAACGGTATAGGATAACGTTTCCATTTTTGTCACCCATGTTTGAGGACGTCGGAATTCCGAAAACTCTTGATCACCAGCCAGGCGTCCAGCCCCATGATCTCGGTTCCGGCGGCTCCCGGCACATACGTTACATACGCACTTTTCAAACTCTCTGGCTATATCAGGGATAATAATACCCCCCCTCTCTCTCAATCCGGAATGGTTCATCTCACGCGCGCGTACGTGCGTAGGTCAAAAAGAAGCGTATGTAACGTATGTTGGCGGCGATGGTAGCCGGGTAATTATGGGTTAGACCGGTGAAAATAACAGTCAAAAACAGTAGCCGCGGCCATCGGAAAGTGCACCAGTCGGCCATCGGAAAGTGCACCAGTCGGCCATCGGAAAGTGCACCACCCTGAGGCAT
>JBAWZF010000104.1 GCA_037143175.1 bacterium | reverse complement strand
GGGCGGTGGAATATTGTCTGTTGACACCTACTCTTTGATGGGTGACCCTGCGCACTGCCCTGCCTGCGCCCTCCTGAGTGACCCGGCAAGCCGAGTTTGTCCCACTTGCAAATCAAATGGATGGTTTGATATCATCCTTACAAGGAAATAAAGTTATGCAAGCGATCAAAACACGGGTGAAAATACCGATAAATCACCATCTGTCATTTAATTGTTATGTGCCCGACAGTGTGCCGTCGGGCACAACTGATGTGATGATCATTTTTGAAACCGTCAGGATTCCGGAAACGCAGCAGCGCATTCTGGGCCAATTTGCTGGCCGCATCAAAATTGCAGACGATTTTGATGCGCCATTGACCGATCAATTCTGGCTGGGAGAAGGTAAGTGAAGTATCTAAATAAAGATCCATTTGATCGGCTTTTGATAGCGCAGGCTGCATGTGAAAATATCGCATTCATGAGCGCCGATGACATAATGGCTCAATATGATATAGAAACTGTCTGGTGAGCGATTCAAACATCGATAGACAGGATACACAGGATAAAGAGGTTAGCGCATTCCCCCTAAACCTATCCTGTAAATCATGTATATCCATGTTAACCCTCTTCTCCGTTTGTAAAATTGATTCAACGTTCGAAGTTGAATGTTGACTGTTCGATGTTCATTTATCATGTTCGCACAATGTTACTTGTAACGATGTGACCCTGATCCCCCTCCCGCGGGAAAGCCGGCCACTCGCAGAGAACGAGAAGAAGTAAGTGGCTGAAAAGAAGTCCGGCAATCGAAAAGTTTGAAAAAACGGAGAGGAAAGGCTATATTTTAAGGATGAAGATTGAAATCGAAAGAGAATCTGATGGTCGCTGGATTGCCGAAATTCCGGATTTGCCCGGCGTGATGGCCTATGGTGACAGCAGGTCTGATGCCGTGTCAAAGGCTGAGACCATCGCTCTTCGTGTCATCGCTGACCGGATGGAGCATGGCGAAACCGTTCCGGAACTGGATGAACTGTTTGCGGTGCCGGCATGAGTCACTGGCCGTCTCGCAAGGCTCGTCTTGTTTTGGCGGCTTTGTTGCGAATGGGCTGGTCAATCAAACGACAAGCAGGAACGTCTCATCGAATTTTGTCACGCCCCGATTGGCCGGATTACGTCTTTGCATTTCATGACGGCGAAGAAATTGGGCCTCACATGCTTGCCCGAATCGCGCGACGGACCGGCCTGACACCAAGAGACCTTTGAGAACTAGCCGAAAGTCGAAACGTGACCCGGCGATCCCGACCCTCGATCATCAATAATTGCCGCTTTAATGCTGACTATTTGCGTGATCTTAAAGAGCTGAAAATGCAGCATCGGGAAACTGCTTGCCCCTGTCCCGAACAACGGCTATCTTCACACGCCCCTGAAGGAGGCTTTCAAAGATTATCGGCACATTGGTGCGCATAATTCACGGGGATGAAATCTCCTGTTTAGCAGTGAAAGCGCAATAATAACTGTTCAATGTTCGTTCTCATCAAGGTGGCAGCCGGCGTCCCCGGCGGCTGCACTGGACCCCAGCCAAGCGAATGTGTTCGCCGAGGACGTCGAACGCCACCTTGAATATGGATGAGCCTGTTTGACCGCACTCGCAGTGGACGAGAAGAAGTGAGTGGCTGAAAAGAAGATAATCCAATTGTGAAAAGTGAAGACGTTGCCCCGCGCCTTTGACCCCGTGCCTTCGCACTCGCAGAGAACGAGTCCAGGTTTACACATGCCTGCAGGTTGTGATACTATCTGTTCCGTAGGAAAAGGAGGCCGTTATGACAACGCTTGAGTTGGAAAGCGTCTTAAGGATGCCCGTTGAACGCAGAATTTTATGGATTGAAGATGTTTGGGATTCAATACAGCAACAGCCAGACAGCCTTCAGGTTCCGGACAGTCACAAGAGGGAATTGGATCGGCGGTTTCAGAAATATGCAGATGATCCATCCGCATTTTTGTCAGAGCAAGAGCTTAAAAAAGCTGTGAATGCGCGGAGATAAGTCATGCGAGTTGCTTATGCTCGGGAAGTCGCTGACGATTTGGCGGGTGCCCGCACTTGGTATGAGAGCCGTGCCCCGGGACTGGGAGAAGACTTTCTTCGGATGGCTTACGCCACAATCAGTGAACTTGGCGAATTTCCTTATTCGAACGGAACGGTATACAATAGTTTCCGGCGGGCCTTGTTAAGGCGGTTTCCTTACAGTGTATATTATTTTGTTTCACATGATGTGATCACCGTATACGGCGTATTCCATTCTTCAAAAGATCCTCAGGTGATCAGGCAGTTGCTTGACACAAGATAACAGCCCCTCCCCTAAAACCATCCTGTAAATCATGTATATCCATGTTAACCCTCTTCTCCGTTGACTGTTCGATGTTCGTTTTATCACGTTCGCGCAATGTTACTTGTTACGATGTGATAATCATCCAAATCAATTGACAAAAAAGGCGA
>JBAWZF010000103.1 GCA_037143175.1 bacterium | reverse complement strand
TGGGCCGAGGGGGCAGAACCCGGTCGGCCCCTCCCCAGTGTCTGAATCGCAGATCGATCATGGATATCAGTTTTACGAAGTCGAGACTGCGGGTTATAATGGCAGACTGGCGCTGGTTCGTCGCACGGGGAGCCAGCGGTGTTGCATCCTGGTTTTCCATCATTTCGCCACCTCCCCGAAGATACCGGTAACACGACTTATTAACTTGGCCAGCGTCAGACCCTCGAGTTCATACGACAGCACCTGGTCGAGTTGATTGATCTTCTCGCGCCCATAGTGTTCCCGCGCCGCATTGGTAAACAGCTTTTGTTGCAACACTATGCTCATGCCCTGGACCGCCAGACTTTCTGGCACTCCGGTCCTGGCCACGAAGTCCTGGTAATCGCGGCAGCCATACTGTTCCCACTTATCGGCCAGGATGAGGTTGCGAAGCATCAGGGGCATCATTGATTCACCTCTTTCTGGGAAAGAAAATCCTGCTCAACTGGTTGCCGAAGCCCCCGTGCTCGCAGCCATTCCTCCGGGATTGGTGGCGGTAAACTGTCGGGGTATTCCGTCAATAATTCCGTCAATTCATTCAATCGTCTCAAACTATCATTCATCAGCTCATCTCCTTTCATTCCATTAAAAAGGGGCGCCCACACGGGCAGCCCCGGTATCACTCACCCGAACGGGATCAACCGTCCCTGCCCGTCATAGACGGCTTCAGCTTTCTTATCCCAACGCCGCATCACCGCAAATCCTGCAGTGATCTTCACATCAGGACAAACTTGTTGCATGGCGGCGACCATGATCCTGGAGATATCCTGGGCGGGCTCGCGGTAATCATCGCGTTCAGGCACTTCCACGAGGACTTCATCATGAATGAATGCCACCACCCGGTATCCAGCGCGGTTCAATTCGTAAAGGGCAAGTTTGGCCCCATCACTAGCGAGGCCTTGGAAGGGCCAGTTTTTCTCCTGATTATAGCGACAGTCAGATTTTACGCGTCCCGTGGGAATAGACACCGTTGTTCCCGGGACAATCAAACGCTGAAGGCGCCGTGAACCCTGATGAGTTTCAACAGCTTCACGTGTAATTTTGTACCGGCTCGCAGGACCGCGGTCGATCTGATCCCAAGCCCAATCGATTTCCTCAGCGCTAAACTCCCTCCCCATGGAGGTCTCAAACTTTCCTCCCGCAACCCGCATCACTATCGCGGCAGCAGTTTCTGGCCCGACTTGACCACCTGGAAACGATTCTAAATCGAGTTCGGCCCCCAACTGCTCAAGCGTGTTCCCCTGGGCCAGATAAGCTTCCATTTCAGGAAACAGACTCATCCATTTGGCACGCCAGCTTTCGGCCTCCGCCACGGTCAGATGGACACCATAAGCCGAGGCAGCATAACCGCCCAACCCGTTAGTCCCCATGCCACCAGGTAATGCAAAGTTCACCGCTTTAGCCTTTTGCCGGTCCTCTTTGGTGACTTCTGATTCAGGTTTTCCCAGGATCATTGCCGCTACATGACGGTGAAGATCCACACCCTGATTGATCAGATCCCGCATGTGGGACTGGCCATAGCGGTCGAAGCAAATCTGACCCAAAGTACATAATTCCAAAGTTGAATAATCGCATGCGATCAACACATGACCGGGTGACGGAATCAGACATTCACGAACGCCACCCTTGCGAGGAAGATTCTGAATGTTAGGCTTGCTGCAGGATGTCCTGCCAGTCCGCACCAGGAGATTGTACCGTGGAAAGATATGTCTCCCTGCTTCGCGGAGATGATCCAATGGATAAGAAATCGCTTTTCTGGTGGTACGGGCACATGCTCGTTGAGACCGACCTGAAACATCGTTTTCATGGTGGAGATCATGGGGAAAGCTGGCGAGAAGGTCAAGATCGGGTACAAACCCCCATTTTGAAGCGCTGAGGCCGGTCAGATCATCCAAGCGGACCTGTTTTACTGTAAGCGGCGCCAAAAGGAGACAAACCCGTCCCGCCGCGAGTGAGCTCAACCGTTCGCGTACGCCATTACGGGTTCGGTGTCGTAATCTGGGAAAGGGTCCTCGAGCAACGACTCGATGATGCGTTCGCCGGATACAGGAGCTGGTGGGCCTGTTGATGGGCTCACCCGTACCCCTTGAGCCCAGAGACCCATATGTCTCAGAATCCGCTCAATCACGGCGCGTTCATCAATCAGCGCGACTATCCTCATCTCCTTCTGGCAGCGCGGACACAGGAGCGGATCGGCTTCCCAGACTTTCTTGATGAGTTCGCGCCATTTCGCTGACGGAATGCGGCGGGGTTTGTGCGCGGAAACATCGATCACCTCGACGGCCAAGTAATTGTCGATTATTGATTGCCGATTGATGATTATTTTGGTCATAGAGATCTCCTCCAATCGACAATCAACATTCGGCAATCATCAATTAAACGCCGCTCCAAATCCTCCCGCTCATCCGGTTGAACTCGCCGGCTTCGATGCACATTAAACCCGGAGTGTTTCCAACTCTGTAACATCCGGGCACGCTCGGGCGGATAAGTAATTGCCGATTGTCGATTGCCAATTGAT
>JBAWZF010000102.1 GCA_037143175.1 bacterium | reverse complement strand
ATGGGATCAATCGGTTTTTCAGGCGCAAATGGCGGCGGCGGGGGCACTGGAGTGGCCTATTCGATTTCCGGTTCCAATGTGTACTACTGTGGCGGCGGCGGCGGTGCAGGTGACTCTGCTGCCGGTGCTGGCGGAATGGGTGGAGGAGGGGCTGGGAACACCGACATCGTCGGCGGCGCGGCGACGAAAGGCGACGTCAATACCGGGGGAGGGGGCGGCGGCTCTCGAAACGATTCCTCGACTTCCGGCGCCGGCGGATCCGGCATTGTGATTGTGAAGTATAAGATTCTTCCACCGCGCGGCTCGGTGATTGCGATTCAATGAGGGTAAAACTGGATTCTTGTGCGTGGATACACATTTGAAATAAGCGGAGGGGGCTATGAATAGACTTCGTATAATCGGAGCGGTGATGATCGGTGCGCTCGGGTTGCTGGCACCCGCCCGGGCGGAGTTTATCAACCACCCCTTCGATGCGGATCCATTCACCAATGGAGCCACGTTTGTGACAGCGGTGCAGCAGTGGCAGGCATCAACTGCAAGCGTGATGGTGGTGAACACAAAATATGTCTCGCCCAGCAATTCAGTCATGGTGCCTGCCGGGTCCGCCTTGACGAATGCTGTCGCGGTGACGAATGCGGGTGTGGTGTGGACGGATTTAAGGATCACGCCGTTTCTCGGGGAGGGGCCGGATTTGAGCGCAACTAATGGCGTCTCGGCCCTCCAGTACTTTGGGCCGGATGGCTATCTGGTGGTGTGGACCAACGGAGGCTGGCTGACCTGCAGCAATGACGTCTGGGGCCAGCCGGTAGCGAAGGTCACCACCAATGCCTTCGCGAGCATTTCCATCTATCAGAACTTTTCGAACCAGACGGCGGCGATCCTCATCAACGACCAGGTGGTGGTTCAGGATCTGCCATTCGCGGGGCATTCTACGGATTATGGTGCCTTTAAGTACTATGGGGCGGATGGGGATGCGTGGTTGGATGATGTGTATATTACGAACACCTATGCCACCGCCAGGCATGCGATTAACTTCAACGGCGTTGACGGACCGGATGCCGCGGAACTCCAGACCTACGGGTACGTGGCGCGCACCCAGTATGTGGGCAGTGGTTCCGGCTATCCCCGTTATAGCACCATCCAGGCGGCCCTGAACGCCTGGCGGGCGCGGGATTGTCTCTATGTCTATTCCGGGCAGTATGCGGAGAATGTCACGGTTTCCAGCAATGTGACGTTTGGAGGGCAGGCCTTTACCAATAGCGGGAACCTGACCATCGCGGCGGGGGCGATCGTGTCATTCCAAGCCGCGACGGTATGGAGCAATATCACCATCGGCGCGAATGCTGTTGTGACATTCAGCCAACCGCTTCTGTGCAGCAATCTCTCCGTGAGTGCGAATGCGACTGTGACCTTCGGCGGTTCTGTGACCGTCGGTTCAGCCACAGTCCTCGGTTCCGTCCTGGCCACCGGTGCCAGCACCGTGACCGTGGCGACGGTCCTGAGTGTGCCGACCAACGGGACTGGGCACCTTGACTTCTCAGGCGGGCGGCTGCTCGTAACGTCGGCCGGGGTTGACATGACCGGGGTGTTCAGCATCACCAACAGTTGGGGAACGCAGGCGACGGCGGGATTGGATTTTATTGACGATTTCGAAGTCTATGCGGCTGACACGATCATGACGAATCTCGGCTTCCGCGGCTGGGGGGCATCCAGTGCGGGGATTCTGGTCAAGGCCGGGCAAGGGGCGTCGAGTTCGAAGGGAGTGGTTTTGCCGGCGGACACGACCCTCTCCAACCGGGTTGCCGGTGCGAGCCATCCCAAACTCTGGACGGATTATTACATCCGTCCATCCTGGGGTGAGGCACCCACGGGCTTCGATACCAATCGTTACACGTTCCTGAGTTATGTGGGGACGAATGGATGCCTGAATGTCTGGAATGCAGGGAACTGGGCGGTCTGCAGCAATTACCTGGATGGCAGTGGTCCCGTAACCCCGATGGCTACCAATACTTACACCCGAGTCTCGGTGTTCCTGAACTATGGGAGCTATCGTGCGGCCGTGTATATTGGCGGCAACTTGGTTCTTCAGCAGGTGCCATTCCCCGCCGGCATGGCGATCTCCAGCTATAACAGTTTTCTAGGCTATAGTCTGGACGACAACCTGGCGCTCGACAACATCCGGATCACCACCGGCATCCCATCCGGGTTGTCGCGGGCGGAGGAGATCCAGTTGTACGACGGGTTGAAGTCGGGAAGCGTATTCAAGATCCGGTAAGGGTATCCGGTTAAGTGTACGGGGAAGTGTGGAGCACACACTTAAACGCACTCTTATGAAATACTTCGTCGTTAACTTAGTCGCTAACTTCGTCGACGCGATTGGAATCGACAAAGTTAGCGATTAAGTTAGCGACGAAGTTCAGGTGGGAGAGGGGGTCACCTCTTCTCCCTCTCCCCTTTCCGCCACAGGCAGATCCGCCCGTGGCGGAAAGCCAGGCCTTGTGAAAGCAGGTCAAGCCGCCGCACTCCAAATTTCCGTCGTCAGATTGAGCCAAAATGGCCAGAA
>JBAWZF010000101.1 GCA_037143175.1 bacterium | reverse complement strand
GCGCCTGCGACAGGAGTGGTTTTGACAGAGCAAAACCCTCCATCCAGTGTGCCGGTCTTGGAGCCGGAACCGGCCATTACGCCTGAGCCGCCGCCGACCTTTGAGGCGACTTCAATGGAGGGCGCCGCTCCGTCGGCGCCTGCGACAGGAGTGGTTTTGACAGAGCAAAACCCTCCATCCAGTGTGCCGGTCTTGGAGCCGGAACCGGCCATTACGCCTGAGCCGCCGCCGACCTTTGAGGCGACTTCAATGGAGGGCGCCGCTCCGTCGGCGCCTGCGACAGGAGTGGTTTTGACAGAGCAAAACCCTCCATTAAGTGGGCCGGCCTTGGAGCCGGAACCGGCCATACCGGTGACGCCAACACCGGAGGTTATGCCTGAACCCCCGCCAGCCTTGGTAATACCGGATGAGTCCGTTTTTCAGCCTCTGGTTCCGCCGCTGGTGTCTATTCCTGATCCCACGCCGGTACCGGTCTTGGAAGCCGAGCCGGAACCACAGCCTATTCCTCCCCCTAACCCGGCATAACCGTAACGAAGATGAAGAGTTTGAACAGAAGGTAGGATGAGAAGGCTGGTGCGGCGAGTACGCCGCGCCAGCATAAATATTAGTAAATTCAAAACCCTGGCGTTTGCGCCGCAGGCAAAACAATATTCCTCTTCGCGGGCTTTGCGACTTCTGTTCAAATTATCTTTTCTGCTCCGAATCATGACCAACGCTGCCGGTCTTGCCTGGAAATTGACAGGCATTATCTATTGCACAAACTATCAAATGACGTTTGCGCAATAGATATGCAGGTGATGGAGATTCAGGAAAAATTCCGCGCTGTAGTATCCGCCGCCTGCCCTGAGCTTTGTCGAATGGGTGTCGGTGTCAATCTTGGTGGCAGCCGACGTCCCCGGCGGCTGATTGTCAATTATGGGCAGGGAATCGTTCGCCAGGGACGGCGAACGCCACCTAGACTGACATTTTATCCTCCATTGCGTTCTTCGCGATGTGAAAAACTCTTTGCATTTCATCTAACAACCTACATGCGTAACCGCTACAGCCTTGGCAGACCGATGGGACGCCAGTGAAACATTGTCACATTTCTATTGCTCGAGGAGGGGGGGCTGTTCATAATCCAAAAATGAAGATTGTGGGACAAAGAACCGGGGATCATGCCAGCAATGATCCTGTTGCGAATTATTTTAGGGCAGAAAAACTGATCCAGGATATGAATCGGATCAACCCTTTTCCTCGTCCCCGCGGTTTTGTTTATAAAGCCAAATCATGGGAAGCCTATGCCGCTTGGCGCCAATCCCAGTCGAACCCGAGGTTGTGGTGACATGGCAGAAACCCTTGATAATTCAGCGAATGTCCTGGCGTTGTTGCGTGTTTGTTCCTTGCTGAACAGGTATGAAGCAAACTATCTGGTCATTGGGGGATATGCCTGCATTCTTCACGGTATGGTGCGAACAACAGAAGATGTGGACATCCTGATCGAAGAATCCGCCGCTAATTACCAACGCATCATTGATGCACTTTCCGAGTTGGAGGACCATGCCGCAAGGGAGTTGACGTTGCAGGACTTCGAGGAAAATGTTGTTATCAAAGTGGCTGATGAAGTTGAAGTTGATGTCAGTCGACGGGCATGGAGTGTCACTTATTCCGAAGCCATACCCCATGCCCAGAAAAGGGAAATCTCCGGTATAACGGTTCCTTACCTGAGTCTTCGCGATTTGATTGCGAGTAAGGGAACATATCGGGATCAAGACCAGGTAGATGTAGCCCGTCTGCGGATTTTGGCTGAGCGAAAAGACGGCAAGTAGGGATTGCTCCAGCACCCCGAAACGGGTGCTACTCCTCAGCCCGGGGTGCAACCCCGGGTTCATGCTTTGGACTTCAACCCCTTCAGGGTTGTTATTCTTCGACTCGGAACTCTCATCGGTTCCACCCCTGGCTGGAAAAATCTTTCAGGTCAAACTCTTCGCATTTTAATTCACCCCCAGATCACGCGTACTCCCGGATATCCGGGAATGATGGCATCTCGCGAGATCAGCGAGAGCGAGCGCTCATGGCATTCGGCTATCAGGATCCGGTCGAAAGGATCGTTGTGAATGTCTGGCAGGGACACGGAGGCCTGCGCCACTCGACGGGTCAAGGGTAATTCAATCAGCCTGTGGTGAGCGATGGCGCGAGTCAGGTACTCTTCAGGTGGAAAGGGGAGAATAAGGCGGCCCCGCTTGACGAGGAGTGAGATCTCCCATGCGGACACAATGGAGAAATGGAGGGAAACGGGGTGGGCCAGGATAGCGTTTTGGGCGGCAAGTGACAGCTTTCCTGTATCTGATGCCAGCCAGACCAATGTGTGCGTATCAAGGAGTATCATCGTAGCGATTCCGGCCAATCTTCAGGTGAGAGTGGCGCCGTTGGGTCGCCAATGAACCGGGCCCCTTTTAGCGAGAGATCCTGCGTGAGCGGGTCTGTTTTCGCCCGCAGGGGGACTATCTCCGCCACGGGAATGTTGTGCCGGCATATCACAACGTGAACACCCGTGCGCTCGACTTCGCTGACTACTTCTGAAAAGTGAGCTTTAGCGCTATAGATGCTTAATTCAGTTTTCATGC
>JBAWZF010000100.1 GCA_037143175.1 bacterium | reverse complement strand
ACGGCGGGGCGGTGGAATATTGTCTGTTGACACCTACTCTTTGATGGGTGACCCTCGCCCTCACCGATGCCCGAATTGACAAAAGCGGAAAACCGCAATACCATCAAGATATGAACGCGATGGAACAACAAAAACAAGTTATCGAAGAGAGCCGGGAGTTGCTGATTTCAGAACCCGGAGTCAAACTTGCTTTGATATTTGGCTCGTATGCGAGCGGGAAGTTTCAGCCTGGCAGTGATGTGGATATTGCCGTGTTTTTTGATCGACCGCTTGACGTAGGGCGGAGGATGGCGCTTGCGGGACGGCTTGAAAGCAAGCTAGGTCGGGCAGTTGACTTGGTAGATATCCATGCGATAAGCGGGACGATTCTCCGTCAGATCCTGTTCAAAGGGCGGGTTTTGGTTAAAAAGGATCCGATGGCGATGGCGGCCTTGATCGGGAGAATGATTTATAATCAGTCGGATGTGATGCCCCTTGTACGTCGGACGCTTGAAGAGCGCCAAAAGAGGTTTGTACATGGATAAAGACGTACTGATGAACAAACTTGAAAGCCTGCGCCGGTGCGTTCAGCGTGTTCAGGATAAGGCACCCGTTTCATCTGACCTGTTAAAAGGGGATTACGACCTGCAGGACATCATTGTGTTGAACCTGGAGCGTGCGGTGCAGACCTGTGTGGACATCGGGCTGCATATCATTAGCGATTTAGAAATACCGGTTCCTGATACGATGGCAGAAACGTTTAAGAGCCTTAACAGGGCCGGGTATTTGGATGACCTTGCGACCGAGCGAATGACGAAAGCGGTAGGGTTTAGAAATACGGCAGTGCATGCCTATCAGGAAATGGACTGGGAGATTGTATACCGGATTATTACGGAGCATCTCGACGATTTTCGCGACTTCTCCCGCCAGATTATTAAGGCCATTAAGTAAATTCTAAAAATGGCCGAACGTCGAGACGCCTGCTCTTTGATGGATGGCGCTACATTTCGAAAACAATTCAAACATCGATAGACAGGATACACAGGATGAAGAGGTTAGGGCATTCCCCCTAAAACTATCCTGAACATCATGCATATCCATGTTAACCCTCTTTTTCTGATTCAACGTTCGAAGTTGAATGTTGACTGTTCGATGTTCAATTTACATGTTTCCCGCAATGTTACTTGTTACGACCCTGCGCCCTCATCTGACCCTGCGCCCTCATTTTATTGACAATTATTCGCTATGTGATACTTTATTAATTCAGAAATAAGTATCAATAATTCAAATGATTCATTTTCAAAGAACGTATCTTGCAGAAGAATTAGCCACCGCGCTGCAAGGTAGGACTATCTTCAGTGATGCCCCGAATGGACTGTTTCTAGCAGCCCCGCGGCGTACGGGGAAATCCACCTTTCTCCAAGCCGATTTAAAGCCCGCACTGGAGCGGAAGGGCATTGTCGTGGCGTATGTGGATTTATGGGCTGATCAGCGAAGGGATCCGGGAGATTTGATAGCCGAAACCATCGGCCGGGAGCTGGAGCGACATCTCGGGCCTTTAGCACGGTTGGCCAAATCCGCTGGTGTAGATAGCCTCAATGTGGCGGGTTGGCTACAGATCGATACGCGCAAGATTGGAAAACTGGATGGCGTTACGCTGGCCGAGGCGCTGAAGACCCTTTATGAAGCCGCAAAGGGGCCAATTGCGTTGATCGTTGATGAGGCGCAACATGCGTTAACCAGCGAAGCGGGTGAAGCGGCCATGGCGGCGCTCAAATCCGCGCGGGATCACCTCAACCGGCCCGGCGAGGTCAAACTCATGCTGGTCATGACCGGTTCAGACCGCGACAAACTGATGCGTCTGGTCAACACGGGTGGGGCGCCTTTTTATGGATCCCAAATCCACCATATGCCAGAACTGGGCACTGACTTCATTGACCACATCGCCAGATTGATTGAGGCTCGGCACGCGGATCTCAAACCTGTGGACGAGGAGACGTTGTTCCTGGCGTTTCAGGGGTTTGGCTCCCGGCCGCAATTTTTCATGGAAGCGCTGGGAACCGCGCTCAGTCCGCTCTCGGATGCGACGGGGCGTTTCGAGGCTGCCGTCCTGGAGGCCGCCCGACAACGCCAGAGGGACGATGAAGCGCAAATGGAATCCGACTATCTTAGCCTCAAGCCGTTGGAGCAGGCGGTCTTATGGCGGTTGTTGTCACAAGGGGCACGATTCCGTCCCTACGACGGGGAAACGTTGACCTTCTACCAGGAAAAGACCGGCACAGGCGTTACCCCGCAAAAAGTGCAAAACGCATTGGAAGCCCTGCGCCATCGCACCCCCGCAATGGTATGGAAATCCGCACGGGGTGAATACGCCGTGGATGATGCTGCGATGTACCGTTGGTTTGAACAACGGGTCGCCAACAATACTTGGCCTCCCGCGACGAAAGGGAAAATGTCGAATGTGGAGACCCTGCGCGCCCTGAACCCTGCGCGCCCCGAAATTCAAACATCGATAGACAGGATACACAGGATAAAAAGGTAGTGCATTTCCCTAAAACCATCCTGAACATCATGTATATCCATGTTCTCCCTATTTTTCTGATTCAACGTTCGAAGTTGAATGTTGACTGTTCGATGTTCAATTTATCATGTTCGCACAATGTTACTTGTTACGATGTGACCCTGCGCCCTCCTCTTAAAGATTTGAAACTTGAAGACTGGGAAGCCTGACGACCTCACAAATTGTCGAATGTGGAGACGTGACCCCGCTTCCCGTCCTCTTTTCCTCGTGGGAGGTCGGAAGAAAGGACGAAAAAGGAAGTGGCTGAATGTGAAGATGAGCGAA
>JBAWZF010000099.1 GCA_037143175.1 bacterium | reverse complement strand
GAGGCAACAGGATGAAATCGCCTTCATTCCCCTGCTATGTAAACAACCTGCTCGGGAGCGGCCGGGTTGCCTCGATGTCGAATGCCGAGTTCGGGGCCTATTGGCTGTTGCTGTGCCGCGCCTGGAATGAAGACGATTGTGGCCTCCCCGACGATGACGACATTCTGGCGGCGTGGTCACGATGCTATGGGGACTGGCCGAAACACAAAGCCAAGATCCTCCGGTGCTTCAGAGCCGAAAACGGGCGGCTCTATAACGACAAGTTACTGTCATGTCGCGCGGATCAGAAATCTTATCGAGAGATGTGTTCTCAGGCAGGAAAAATCGGAAACGCAAGGCGATGGGGTGGCAATCGCCCCCCGATCGCCCCCCGATCGCGACCCGATCACAACCCGATCGGGGTCACATCGCTTTGAGATTGAGTTTGATTAGTCGGGGGGGGGCGCGAAAGGCGTAACACGTAAGGATAACCCCCCGACGGAAAAGGATAGACCATGGGCTTTAAGATCGAAGACCTCCCCCTCCGTCTCCAAGCGCAAGCTCGAGCCCAGCTCGAGAGTTACGCCAAGCCGGCAGGATCCCGAATAAACGTTCCGGAGTCGCCTCCTACCCCGACACCTGTCCCTGCCGCCGATCGCGGCAAGCGTGGGCAGCGGGAGCCGAACAAAACGGAATCCGATTACCGGGCGACACAGCTTCGCGGGATGGATGCCCGATACGAAGCCCTGACCTTCCGGATGGCGAACGGTCACAGGTACACCCCCGACTGGGTGGTCTTCAACGACGCTGGAAAGATCGAGTGCCACGAAGTCAAGGGTGGCTACGCCCTTGGGAGTGAGCAACGGGCACGCCTCGCCTTTGATCAGGCAAAAGTGGAATTCCCCTGGATCATCTGGGTATGGGCAAAGAAGTCAGCAGGCAGTTGGCAGGTCAGCAGAGGAGAACGGTAATGGAATGTCACAAGTGTGAGCATCGTGAGGCGATACAGAAAAGAAGACTAGCGCGCGTGCCGTTTGAGAAGACGCCATGCTTCAAGTGCGAACTGAAGGAGTATTCGGAATTCACGCTCGAGTACGACGCGAAGCGGGAGACCGCATCCCAGAAGCCGGAATTCAGTTTCGAGGAACCAGAAGACCGTTTGCCGATATCGGTCATGAGGGAAGCAATGGTGGAGTTCCTGCGCCTGCCCCCAGAGATCAGGGATGTCGTGTGCTGGCGATTCGCGGGAATGTCATTTAAGGACATTGCGGCGCTGCAAGGGATTACCGTCGCCGGCGTCGAAGTACGTCTCTGGCGGGCAATGAAGAAATGGCCGGCACTGACGGCACTGTTTGGCGAGAAGGCGGCTAAACAATCACGGAGAAAAAACTCGGAGCATAAAAGAGAATGAAACGTCAAACACTTGAGGACTTACGGCGGGAAGAGGAGTTGATTTTGATCTGGATTCGGGACGTAACAGCCCCAAAGCGGGCACGTTTGCGTGAGATTCGATGCAAATTGAACGGCGTCTTACACTTGGATGTCAAAAAAGAGCAAAACGGGTTTTTGGCAAAACCGACTGAATCTGAAGTAATTACATAGACTTTGGTGAAATATCGTTCAGGAAATAACAGGCACGGCGTGGCACACGCGGTGGGGGCCCCAATTTCCGTGGAGACAATAGGTGGGGCCCCGTCGCCGTGCGTAGCACGGCGGGGGCGCTCTGGCCTGACGGATCAGGCAAAGGCAAGGTTCATTTGGTTTTGAGGAGTTGATCGAGTTGTTTGGAAGCTGAACTGATGGTGCTGCGGAGCAATTCGAGTTCGGATGCTGTTAAGAGTTCCGAAGGAGAGGAGATAACGGGCCTGACTGTTTGTGAGTTCTTCCGGTGTTTGGGCGATGCCGGCTTGGCGGATGAATGAGGCAAAGGCGTTGAGTCCGAATTTGGTGTCGAGGGCATTGATTGTTTCCTTGGTGAGATCGATTTCGAGAGATGAACCTGTGATGATTGAAAAACTTCCGGCCAGGGCAGAGAAGGCAACCACCCTCCCCCCGTGCGATTCGATGAACAGGCGCAAGGCCTGAACAGTTGAACCGCTCGTGATGACATCGTCAACGACGATGTAATCCTGACCGGCGATAACAGTGCCGGAAAACTCAGGACGGTTCAAGAGCCGATGCATGGCATCCGAATCCGTGTGATGCGTTTTGTTGATTTGCACGATTCCGGTTTCGATCTGGAGCCCTGCCAATGAGCCGATGAACTTTGCGAAGGCAAGCGGAAGCATGTTGATGCCCGTGCGCTCTGTTCCCAGAACAGGAACAACCATAGCGCCGGGGTGCTGTTCGCCCAGGCGTGTGATGCGCTCCTGTCTTGAAAGATCCCTGACGAGATTCAGGGCGGCGATGGTGTTGCCTGCCTTTGCTGATGTGAAGTCGCGATGGCGGCGCATTGCCGCGATGGTTGTGTGCGCATGCACACTTTTGTCCAGCTCGACGGCGGATACCTGAGCTTTCATTTCAGAGATTTGCCTGACTGTGACCCCGTTTTTCATGTTTCCTTGTTCCTTTCTGTTGTTTGGCGTTTTCATTTGTTTTGTCCTGCCCTCCGTTCGGTGACCCTCGCTTTCGCTAGCATTTGAAGCGAGGGGCGCCGGGCGGAGGACAGGGCGAAAACGCCAAAGAAAGGAACGAGGAAACGGTGCGACCTGGCGCGAACCATCGAGAAGCGGGAGGCGTGACAACATGACGGGTACTCCCTAATGTTGGCGCGACTCCCGCCGATGGGGCGTGACAGGTCGCAGAAGAAACGGGGGTCACAGACTGGCTACCACCCGCGTAGCGGCTTCGAATGCAATGAGCGAAGTTTCAGCCATAAGGCAGTGAGCAGTAGCCAGTGG
>JBAWZF010000098.1 GCA_037143175.1 bacterium | reverse complement strand
CTGTAGCCTAATGGACAAGGCATCTGACTTCGAATCAGAAGATTACAGGTTCGACCCCTGTCAGGCGCGCCACCCTTCACTCGGCACCGTTGGGATTGAGCAAAGGATGGTCCTGCCTGCAACCTCAATTCGTCAGAACATCCAGGACTTCCGCGGCAGTTTTTGACTGCAAAATACGATCGCGTTTTTCACTATCATTCAAAATCTGACTGATTTCAGATAAGAACTGAATATGCGGACCGGTACGACTGATGGAGGAAATGGTCATGACAAAAATGGTTGAGGGCTTGCCATCCATTGACGCGAAATCGACACCCTCTTTTTTCAAGGCAAGAGCCGTTGCCAGCTTTTCGACCGAATCCGTTTTACCATGGGGAATGGCAATTCCATGCTGCATGCCGGTAGACATCTTCTGTTCACGATCCAACACGGCCTTAAGGGCCGCATCACGGTCTTTAACCCGCCCCCTGGCCACGAGCAAATCAATCATCTCCTCGATGATTTCCTCTTTGGTCGTACCCTTCAGATCGACGATGATAGTATCTTCAGATAACAGCTTCTTTAAATTCATGCCGGGATCCTCAAAAAAAAACGTTCAATATTTAGCACATCATATCTCTATTGCGAACTATTTTTACAAGAATAGAGATCAATTAACGCAGGAGTGACGTCCGTCACCGAACAAATGGTCCTTTTCAAGTAATCACTCCCCTGCCCTATAGCCACTAATGGTACAGGATTAAGGGAATGGGAGCGGGAACCAAACCGTTCAATATTTCCATGATCACTGGTCAGCACGAAGAGCGCGCCTTCCTCCCGGGTAAACGCCAGCACCTCACCCAGAAACTCATCAAAAGTCCCCAAAACACGCAGCATGTCGTCCCAAGTTCCTTTATGCCCCATCCGATCGGTTTGAAAGTATTCAAACAGGGTAAAATCATATTCCCGGGCAATCGAAACCAAAGCTTGCGCCGCCTGAATTGGAGTTTGCAGCGATCCCTCATATCCTCGCGACCGAAGACTCTCCCGTGTAAGATCCTGATAAACGGCCTTTCCCTGCTCCATCAAGGCTTTGTCCCGTACACACCCAAAAGCCTTTAAAGCCGCCACCGTCGTCACTGACTGAACCTTACGGGTTTCGACCTCCCGAACATCAGAAACATAGTAGGCATTGGCGAAGGTCGACGAAAATTCAAGCGCGCCAAGTTTGTCATAAATATTATTCGCCCGGACAATCTTCTGGAGTGAGGGGCCGGGGAATCCAGCCACATGCCGCCCCATATGCCGCGCCGCATTGACACCGGTCATCAGTGCTGTCTGCCCTGTCGCACTCTGAGGTATCCCTTCGACCCCCATGCCCGCATCAATGGAGCTGGCATTTACTTTAAGCAGGTTGAGCAAATTTGGACACACACCGCTGTAGACGGGGTTTACTTCAGGATTATCCAAGCCCATCCCGAGCCCATCAACAAGGATGAATAAAGTCCGTGGCGCCTCTCGCAAAGCTAAACCCCCAACCCAAGACGGACGGCCAGACGCTCAGGCAGGCCCGCCGCAATAATTTTTTTCTGGGCCGTTTCAATATCATAGTTCACCCGACGAATTTCAAACTGGCGGGCCGTCGTATCATAAACAGCGTAAGAAGCCCGGTTATCGCCATCCCTGGGCTGACCGACACTCCCCACATTAACGAAATATTTCTTTCCCAGCGTGACAGAGATCACTCCGGCGACGTTGAGGCGACGCACATACCCGGATTTCTCAAACACCACGGGTTGATGGGTATGCCCGTAGAAACACACCGTCGTCGACTGATAATTGAAATTGGACTCCGCTTCCAATTCATCAAATACATAGCCCCATTTCTCGGGCATATCCAAAGTGCTGTGAACCAGAGTGAAACTGCTTACCACTCTCACCATTTTGAGTTGCTTCAGGAAGGCCAGTTCATCCTCAGTCAACTGATTCCGCGTCCAGTCCACCACATTGGCGGCGAGAGGATGGAAATCACGAATACATTCATCGTGCGAACAGTAATGATCATGATTACCTCGAACGCAAATAGCGTTCAATTCACGAATTTTCGCCAGACATTCAGAGGGGTTGGCATTATAGCCTACCATATCTCCGACGCAGGTATAATTCGTTACCCCTTGGGCATGAGCATCTTCCAAAACGGCGCTGAGAGCTTCCCAGTTACCGTGAATGTCTCCCATCACCGCATATTTCACATTCGCCATATCACTTACACCTTCAAAATCATCGAAGCTAGGGCTAGATCAGCAGGCGTAGTTATTTTTATATTTGTCGACGGGGCAGGTACCAAATGAACCTGCTCCCCCAAAGCTTCCACGGCCGAAGCCTCATCCGTGACTGTTAGCTTCTTCTTCTTGGCATTGGCATACGCCTTATTCAGCCAATCAACCCGGAAAGTTTGAGGCGTCTGTACCGCCCATAATTTTGATCTATCCACCGTTCTTGAAACTAGCGTGCCCCGATCCACTTCCTTGATCGTGTCGGTCACTTTGACCGCTGCCACGCCGGTACCCTGCCGCTTGGCAGACAGAATAGTGTCCTGAATAAGCGCAGGCGTCACACAAGGCCTGGCACCATCATGAACAGCTACAATTTTCACATCGTCCTTCAGTTCGGCCATACCCAGCATCACAGAGAGCTGCCGGGAGGCGCCGCCCGCCACAACTTTCCTCACCTTTGAAAATCCGAACATCTGAATCATGCCGCGAGCCGCATCCAATCGATCCTTTCTCACAACCAGAATCACACCATCAATCAGAGGGCATTGTTCAAACGCTTGGAGGGAATACATCAATACCGGGCGAGTCCCAAGAGAGAGGAATGCCTTATCCACATCCGCACCCATGCGCTCACTTTTTCCAGCCGCAACGATGATACCGAAAATCATTACAATACCCGCCTTTCAGGAATTCAGATACTACCCCCTTAAGAGTGGAGTGTCAAAACTGTATTGATTCATTCTGCGATTCAGACACTGGGGAGGGGCCGACCGGGTTCTGCCCCCTCGGCCCAG
>JBAWZF010000097.1 GCA_037143175.1 bacterium | reverse complement strand
TCGACAATTGGCAATTGGCAATTAGACGAGGGTTCCGGCTGACCGATGAGACCTACACACTGCCCCCGGTGACGATTACACGCCGGGAGGCCTTCAGCTTCGGCCTCGCCCGCAAACTGCTGGCACACTATGAAGGCACACCCCTACACCTGGACATGCGGGCAGTCCTGGATAAAATCGCCGAGTCGCTGGCAGGCGATATCACCATCGAACCCGACTGGCTCAGCGAACATGTGGGGATCCTGCCCGAGGACCGAGTGCGCATTGATCCCGAAGTGTGGGCGCAACTGGCGGGTTGCGTGGAGCGCCGCGAGACGATCCGGGCGACGTACCAGACTTTCGACGGGCGGGTATCCGAGTACGACCTGCACCCCTATCACCTGCTCGCCTACCACGGGAATTGGTATGCGCTGGCACTGAACACGGCCAAGTCCAGGATCGAAACCTTCGCCCTGTCGCGCTTCAGGCGAATCGAGGTAACGGGGCAGTGTTTCACGCGTCCGGCTGAGTTCTGCCCCGAGACGTACGCCCGGCAGGCATTCGGTATCGTCGGCGGCGAGGAACTAATCAAGGTCCGGCTGCTGTTCGAGCCCAAACTGGCGGTCTACATCACCGAGCGGCAGTGGCACCCCAGCCAGGAGTTCCGAATGCGCCCGGACGGTCGCGTCGAACTGCGGCTGGAAACAACGGGACGCAAGGAACTCGTGCGGTGGATCCTGTCATGGATGCCGGACGTGAAGGTGCTCGCCCCGCGGAGTCTTCGGGATCGGGTCGCCGAGAAACTGCGGGATGGACTCCGGGCACAGCAATGAAACAGAATTCACCCTCGAGGGCGGGGGCAGCACCTCGGGAGTGCTTCGACTCAACTCTACGTGGTACGGCACCAAACCATCATTTTTCGGCACCGAGGAGATCTCCATCACGTCATGCAATATGACACTCATGACCATGCCATGCTGGCGGTCTCGAACCGGGTAGTCTGGATCGCGGATGGCAAGAGCGAACGTATCGCGAAAAGCTAGGAACTTCGCATTAAGACTGGACGGTGGCTTAAGGAAGCAGCCGGCGCGGGCTTCGCGGTCGCGATGTTGGCCGCCACGGGTAACATTAAGCTCCCTTTATCTTGTCGGCGATGGAAAGGATTAACTCTTCAACAACTGGCCAGATCCTATAAAAACCCATGCTAAACTGTTTAGCAAAGCGTTTTTAGTGCAAAACTCCGTACTGGCTGCCTGTCCCAAGCAACTTTTGGAGCTTCTCCAACTCCGTATTGCGCTTGCCCTCTTCCATTCGCCTGATGTTCTGGAGTTTCCATTGCAGGGCCGGGAGTTTCTGGAGATGCGTGATGCCGAGCGCATCCCATTCCGGCTCACCACGCTTCAGGGATAGAATAAATCGTTTCTCATCAGCATCGAGGTCTGCGTGAATCAGGGTCACGAGCCGTTCTCGCGTCTCGCAGAGGGCCTGAACCGATACCTCGTCGTGAGTCATCCCGGCGAATTCGCCGGCATAGACCTGCGTGATGTCCTTGAATTTCGGATCAAGCAACTCATGCATCGGGCGGTCGTGTGAGGCGAGGTACACCACGAAGGCCCGCCGGACTTGCGGCGTCAGTCCTTCGTTTGCCAATAGGAGGCGCACGTCGTACAGGTCCCGCGGATGCTGACGATCCAGTGCGGCACACAATTTGCCACCATAGATGTCGGCCAGGGAAAGTGCCTGTACTGACACGAACAGGTTAAAGAATGCCTGCGCTTCGTCGCTCAAATCCCGTTTCTCCGGGGGGTACACACTTCCGCGTAAAACCTGATTCGGCTCCACTTTGATCTGAACCCCGTCGAGTGATACCACAAGTTTTGTGGCCATCCCACGTGACCGGTTGACTTGTACTCGGGCCCCGGCTATCCGATTCATCACGTCTTTCGCGATGGCCTCCATCGCGAGGGTGATGCCGCTCAACGCCTCGTCGCGGCCGGATAACGGCAGATAGGTCAGGTCGATGTCCACCGACAACCGGGGCATGGCGCGTAGAAAAAGGTTGATGGCTGTTCCACCCTTGAGTGCAAAGCAGGGTTGTTTCCCGATTTCAGGAAGGCATCTGAGTAGTAAATTCGCCTGCTTAACATAGACGGGGTCAAACATGGGCTGCTTCCTCCTCTTTCGGAACGGTGATCCGGTACTTCGAGTTAAACTGTCCACCTCGATAAAGAGAGCGGTTCCCTTTGCCTAAATCAAGGCGCTCCGGTGTAAGTCGGCTGAACCATTCATGTCCGGCCGACTCCGCCGCCCAGAGGAAGATACGTTTAACTTTGACTGAACTGCACCCCTCGAGCAGGGGTTGCAACACTTGCGGGCGCAGTGTGCTTAAGCCGCTCATGAGTTCAACTGCATGCGTGATGGCATCGTTGGTGGTTGCCAGATGGAGGATCTCCAGAATCGCACGTTCCGGCGAGGAGATCCGAAGGGAGAACTCACCGCGCTCGACCTCCATATACCCAACCTGGTCGGTTGATTTAAAAAGGCTCGGTCGGTGATATTGGATCTTCACACCCCATGCGTGTTTCTTGAACCAGGCGGGCAGTCGCTCCCGGCGTTCACTGAACAGATGAACCATCGATTCTTCTCCCATTGGCAAATAATGTCCCAGGCCGTTCAGTGATAGTGCCGTATCGCCGCCTACGTAAACGCTGAGTTTCAGTTGAGACTGGAGTGCGTAAAAACCACCGAGCCAGCTCACGGCGTCACCGGTACGTATAAAGGCCCCGCAGCCTATGGACTGAATCCATCCGGATGAGGCATAACGCCGGGCCAACTGGCGGGATATGCCAAGTTCGCGCAACCACGGTGCCGTCGCCACAGTTCCCTTTGGCCACTTCAGTAGTAAATTGTTTATCTTAGATTCCATTATGACAACTCAAGGTTTACTTAAACATCCATTTAAAAACCACATTATCTTATTTGTTTGAATCAGAAGCTATAAAGTACACCTAACGTTTACAATATCAACCATAAACACAACAGAATCTTTCATTCGGTTATGGCTGTCAGAAGGGTATCAGTTCGTCCTTGTCTGGTTCCGGGGATGTCTCGACATAATTGCCATCCCGGAGAACGACGTGGGCGTAGCCGCGCTGGTTCTTGTCATTCCGCCGGATGTCGGTCCGTTTGTGGGCGTGATGGAGCGATACCATGTGATCACAAACCAGGATTTCAAACTGGCGAACTGGAACGGGCTGCCAGCCCTGGGAATCGCAGAAAAGGTTGTAGGCGGTGAGAAGTTCTGACACGGTCACATCACCGGACGGGGTAACAGTTTAGCCCCCTGCAATTGAGATGATTTCTTTTGTCGGACGGCGGAGAGAGCCGCCGTTTTAGTTTTCGCGCGGTGAAGCGAGCGTCAAGAGGTGTTTGGCGGATTTCGAAAAAGAGCCTCTTGAGCGGAGGCGGGATTTTCAGTGAAAAGGGTATAGAAGAACTGAAGCGGGGATTTACCCTGACGCTGAGCGGTGACCATCAGGCTTGGGATAACACCCTGGGAGAAGGATCCCTCTGGCGTGGAGGATCGGGGTCAGCCCTCAAATGATAAATATCTCACTAACTTCACCTTTTGCCGCAGTCCACCGAGGAGGCCTTCGATATGATCC
>JBAWZF010000096.1 GCA_037143175.1 bacterium | reverse complement strand
CTTTAATTAAGAGGTTGCGACAGAGCGCAACCCTCCATTGCGGAAGTTTTTTCTTTTATGGAGGGTTGCGCTCTGTCGCAACCTCTTCGGTGGACAAAAAAAAGAGCCACCGGATTTCCGGTGGCTCTTTTACGTCTCAATCGACGTCCCTAATCAGATCAGGGAACCGGGACCGTCACCCGCAGGAAGGCCGGTGAGACCGCAGGTGCCTGGAGCGTGACTTCGTTCGTGCCATCGGCCTTGGGCCAGTTCTCTATAGCGTTTGTCCAAGCCAGTACGCTCAACAGGTTCGAAGACCACTGGATGGTGTAGTTATTCTGCGCGCTAGCTGAACCAATCCACTTGAGGATCGGGAAGCCATTGCTATAGGTTGAGCTGACGATGATCAATTTCGACGACCAATTAGTCGGTGAGGTTCCCGTGACCCATTCCTGCCAATTAGTCACGCCATCGCTGTCATCATCAGCCAACGCCACTGCATCCCATGTTGTGTTGGTGCTGTTAGTGCTCAGCCCGCTGGTCTCCATCCAGGAAACTGGCACACCATTGGTCGCGTACAACGGGCCCTCGGGGAAGGTCACTTCATTCGTTCCTACCACCATATCGTCCAGCATTCCGCTCCCGGAGAGAATAATGCGGTGAAGCTGCAAATCGCCGTCATACCACTTCGGGCTCACGAACCACTGCCCATCTTTATCGGTGCCGACGTCAGGAGAAACATAACCTTCCGGGGAATTGATATAGCTGCCGTTGACGCCGATTTTGAACATGGACATTGAGTTTGCGATATCGTAGTTCATGACTACAGTCAGGCGGCACCAACTGCCGGTTGTCAATGGAACAGCATTCGTAAGGATCGTCCATTGGGTTAAAACAGGAGGCCCGGGGAAGGGCGCATCCATAACGCCATGATAGATGTTTAGATAACCATTTGTGTCAATGTAGACAGATACTTGTGAATTAGTCACGGCACCCATCTGGTCTGCGGTTGGGCGCTCCTCGCAGAACGACGGCTTGATCATCGTGTCAATCGCCGCAACCGTGATGCTTGTGCCGTTAAATTCATTCGTAATGGTTCCTTCACTGAATGCCATCACCTTGGTATGTTCTGCAGACTGAACTGCATAACCTTTCGAAGGAGGCGTATATGTCAAATTGCTCACCACTGCGATCGCCGTATTGGCGTCGCCCTGCCAGACCGAACCGACCATGTTGGAGCCCGGTGCATAATTTTCGAACGTTTCTGTGTACGGTACGGGCTTCTGAGCCATACTTACCGATGCTACTGCGCATAAAACTGATACAATCACTGGAAAACTTTTTTTCATAACGCCCCTCTCGATAAATGAGTTTTAACAAACCTTTACATTAAACATAATACTACTGTGCCATGGAAAATGTCAACAGCGGGAACAGCGTTTTTTAGAAAAGTTTTTACCCTGGGCAATAATGAACTGCAGCCCAAACGGTGCAGGATCCTCCATTCAATGGAGGGCGCTGCTGCTCCCCTGAGATTCGCCGAAGGGGCTTTGAAGCAAAACCCTCATTTCTCGATTTCCTGATTAGTGGGAACCCCGGTCGGGAGCCAGGTCATTCATTGAATATTCTGCAGCAAAAGTCCCATTAACTAGAGCGAAGCGCAGGTGGCAGCCGACGTCCCCGGCGGCTGATTGCCGACCGGTGCGTAGAATCGTTCGCCGGGACGTCGAACGCCACCTTGCCGAAGTCAAAATGAGGTCTTTTCGTGAAAACCTAAGGACTGGACCTTGTTTCAAGATAGTTGAAGTCTGGCGCGATCGACGTCTTATTCATGCGCGACTACGGGGAAACGAGCCTTTTCAGCGCGCTGCTCACCTGATAACCCGGCTAAAAACTGTCCAGAAACGTCTTGTCAAACCTGCTGGATGAAATAGACTGCCATATAAAGCTTAAACGACATATTTAAAGAGAGGGTGGAAATGATGAAAAAACGGCGATTTAAAGGGTTTACATTGATCGAAATGCTGGTGGTTATTGCGATTATTCTTGTACTGGCGGCCATACTTTATCCAGCGTTAAGTAAAATGAGGGAGTACGGGCGTGGTGTAAGATGCGCGTCCAACCTACGCCAACTTCAGATAGCATCCTTAAATATGGCTAGCCAAACTGGCCATCTTCCGTATTCAGCCAGTTGGATGGAGGATCAAAGTGATGGTACAAAAAAGCATATTCCAGGCTGGGTGGCTTGGTATAACCAATTGCCGGGCGCTACCGCAGCCGGGAATAACGCTTGGTATGATGCGGACGGATATAAGTCGATAACAAATGGAGCGCTCTGGACATATGTCAAAGGTGACGCTGTATATCTGTGTCCTACATTTGCCATGAAGAGCGTTTGCGGTCAGAACTCGCCCAGGCGCAGTTATGGGATGGTGACGAATATGAACGTCAGTGGGGCCAACATTTTAAATCTAACAGCCGTGTCGACTATGCTTTATTGCGATGATAAAGGGCTTCTTCCGAATGCCGGACAAGACACCGATCCACAGTGCGGCACCAATGAAGTAGGAACATTTCACCAAGGCAAAGGGAACGCCGTCTATCTGGATGGGCACGTCGAGCGTCTATAAAAAAGCGGGAAAGTCCTTATAAAACGCCCTTCAAAAAAAAACATTAAAATTTCAAACAGCGATTATTGACAGTTGAAGGGGTAAGGGCTATAACTTTCCCAGCAATCGAGACAAGAGTCTCTGAAACGAACGACACAAGCGCCGATTCCGGTCGGCTAGACGAGAGTAGAGATCGACCGGGGTTTGGTAGTTTTTTGTGTCTTGATCTTTGAAAACAGAATAACCTGCAAGACACACTTCGATTCGGAAGTGATGTGATTTGTTAAGCAACTGTTCTGGTTCTGTCTGCGAAAGCAGGTAGGACGAAACTAAGATAGTCAAACTCCAATGGCTTAGGAATAAGTCGTTGGTGTAATTTTTTCGGAGAGTTTGATTCTGGCTCAGAACGAACGCTGGCAGCGTGGATTAGGCATGCAAGTCGAACGAGAGTTTTGGATGTAGCAATACAAACGAGACGAGAGTGGCGGAAGGGCGAGGAACGCGTGGGTAATCTACCTCCTGGTTAGGGATAACCCGCCGAAAGGTGGGCTAATACCCAATACGATGGTCTGCCGCATGGTGGATTGATCAAAGACGGGGAACCGTAAGGTCCTGTCGCCGAGAGAGGAACCCGCGTCCTATCAGCTTGTTGGTGAGGTAACGGCTCACCAAGGCTTACGGGTAGCTGGTCTGAGAGGATGGTCAGCCGCACTGGGACTGAGACACTGCCCAGACTCCTACGGGAGGCTGCAGTCGAGGATCATTCGCAATGGGCGCAAGCCTGACGATGCGACGCTGCGTGGAGGATGAAGGCCTTCGGGTCGTAAACTCCTGTCATTCGGGAACAATAAATTGTCTATTAATACTAGATGAAATTGATAGTACCGGAAGAGGAAGCCACGGCTAACTCTGTGCCAGCAGCCGCGGTAATACAGAGGTGGCAAGCGTTGTTCGGATTTACTGGGCGTAAAGGGTGCGTAGGTGGTATGGTATGTCGGGCGTGAAAGCTCATCGCTCAACGGTGAAATGTCGTCCGAAACTACCAAACTAGAGTGCAGGAGAGGAGAGCGGAATACTTGGTGTAGCGGTGGAATGCGTTGAGATCAAGTAGAACACCGGTGGCGTAGGCGGCTCTCTGGAATGTAACTGACACTGAGGCACGAAAGTTGGGGGAGCAAACAGGATTAGATACCCTGGTAGTCCCAACCCTAAACGGTGTACACTTGTTGTAGGGGGAATTGACCCCCCCTGTGACGGAGCTAACGCGTTAAGTGTACCGCCTGGGGAGTACGGTCGCAAGATTAAAACTCAAAGAAATTGACGGGGGCCCGCACAAGCGGAGGAGCATGTGGCTTA
>JBAWZF010000095.1 GCA_037143175.1 bacterium | reverse complement strand
ACGCGGTTTCGGGTTGATCGCTTAGATAAATGACTGATCCCGTTCGCGGGAAACAAAAGCCGGCTTATGCCCTCTGCCTTTCGATATCAGAATGTTGCCAAGTGGACGATCGGTCTGACCGTCTCAGCAAGCTCCTTGCTTGCTCTTTATTTCTACCATACAGGAAGTTTCGCGCCTGAAGCTGTTCCCATGTCACTCCAAACGCCGGGGACGGTAGTGACTCCCATTCGGATCAGCCTCACAGGCGAATTCTGGAATGCCATGCAAGCTCGCCCGGATAAATCATCCAGGGCTGTAACCGGCGGATCATCCTTTGATCGCTTCAGACTCGCCGGAACTTTTTCAATTGAAGGGTTGGGGGTAGCACAACCTAAGGCAATTTTGGATGATACCTTGAAGCATGACCAGTTCATTGTGGCCGAGGGAGATCGCCTGGACGATGTGACGATTAAAAAAATCTTCTATGATCATGTCATCCTGGATACCCCGTCGGGATCAAAAGATATTTGGATGGAGTTTGCCGGACAATCTCAGACCGGAAATGTGTCAGTGGTCAGCAATCAACTTGTTACCGCTACTGGAGGAACCAACAGGTTTGGCTGCGCCAAGGTTCAGGATAATCGATGGCAGTTCAGTCGAAAACCACTTCTGGATTACTATCAGGAATTGCTGGATGAACCCGACCGGATGGTGGCGGTTTTTGACACGATGAAACCGGTCCGTGATGAGAAGAATAAGATCACCGGATATGTCGTTGGTCTCGAAGGTGAGGAAGACTTTTTTTACGCTGTAGGGCTTCAGCAAGGTGACATCGTTCGGGCGGTCAATTCCGTCCCCATGACGCATCGGCGTCGGGCCGAATCTTTCATCGATCAGTTCCTTAAAGACTCGTTGAATGCGATCGTTCTGGAAGTCGAGCGTGGTGGCAAACTGACCAAGCAAGTCTACCAGATGAATCCTTGATGATAACTCCTTGCATCTGGCAGGGAAGTCCGATTAACCGCCAAACCCCTGAATTCCGATAATTTGAGCAATCCTTAGGAATTTCAGGATTTCTCGCCCCTCTGTAGTAGACATAAGATATATTATGCGACGTTGTTCATAACCTGTCATAGACTGTTAAAAGGCATGAATGAAGGAGTTCGCGGCAGGCGTGCAGCTCGCTTAAAAATTTTGCATTAAATCGATCATGAGGTTGAGCATTGAAATCTAAACCCAAAAGGTTTAGAATAAAAAAAAGTTTAGAACAAAAACATGTACGAGAAACGCAAAACGATTATAAGTAGTAAAAAAACAGGTGAGTCCGCCATCGTACAACTCAGGATCCGTGATTTAAGTCAGCTCTTTAATTCGATGGATCCTTCGCCGTTTATCGATAAGGATCTGGCAGACGATGCTGAATCATTTATTGAAGGGTGGGCACTTGAATTTCCGGTAAATACGCCCATCACCTTGGTAGTACATTTGGAACAGCCGCCGGTACTCGGCGGGCCTGACCCGCGCCGGTTTACGGAGCTTGCGGCTCGCAATTTCTTCCAAAGTAAGGCTGATACGACCCGGCGTGAACTTCGCCAGCTCATGAGAACAGGCCAGATTAGCCTGATCATCGGCATCGCATTCATGGCACTATGCCTCACCCTTAGTAAAGGGATTACCCAGGAGTTTCCCAGCTCGACTACAGCCGAGTGGTTACGCGAAGGCTTGGCGGTCGGGTGCTGGGTTGCAATGTGGAAACCCATCGACATCTATCTCTACGGTTGGTGGCCGGTCTTGCGACGTTTGAGAATTTACCGAAAAATGAGTCGTCTTCACGTGGAACTAAAAGTCAGGGTTCCTGCGGCTCAGGGGGTGACAACGTCCCCTGCCCAAATGGTTTGAACCATGCCGTCGGGCAAGCGGAGTAACAACTCCCCATTTTCTCCGAATCCAGCCAGGGTTCCTTGAATGCGGTTTACTCCATCGCGAACGGCCACGGGCGTATGAAGCCCTCCGCAACCCTCGATCCAGCGCTCTCGCAAGCCGGAAAACCCATTTGCATCCCACCGAGCTAGCCAGAGAGGAAGATGTTTGGTGAGCAGGATCTGTAATGTTTCCGCAACATCCCACTCAACACCCGTTTCGTTCCGTAGAGAAGTTGCAGGTTGATCGATCTGAGCAATTTTATCTGCGGTCATGTTGACATTGAGCCCGACCCCTAGTACCACCCCATCATCCCCTGCCCGCTCCGCCAGAAGCCCGGCAATTTTACGCCCATTGACCTGAATGTCATTGGGCCACTTAAGGTTAGAATAAATATTGAAATGATGGAGCATTTCGTCGATTGCGATAGACATCGCCATGGTCAGGGATGGTAACCGGAATAATCCGGCGGTGGTACGGTGATACAAGGAAAAGAGCAGATTGCCGCTTGAGGAAGAAACCCATTTTCGATCCATTCTGCCCCGTCCCTCCGTTTGTGTTCTGGCTGCCCAGACTGTTCCTGATGGTAACGCGGTGTCGAGGCGAGCCTGCTCCAGTAAACGGGTATTAGTGGAGTCTACTTCGTCAAACCACTGAACTTGGAATTGTAAGGACATATGTTCCTGTTTTAACTGGTCATGCACGTGAATAATCCTTATAGAGTTCCTGTCTTTACAACAATTTTTAATCAAAAGGGAGTTTTAATGGACACATTAATTGGGCAAGGACTCGTATTGATGCTCCTGGGCATGGGGATGGTTTTTTCCTTCCTGATGTTAATGATCTATATCATGAATCGGCTTGCCGCTTTCTTTATTCGTTTTGGTCATCATTTCCCTGATGCTACTGTGACTCTTGCTGTCACCGCAACGGGACCATGTGCTGAACCCGAAATTGCGGTAATACTTGCTGCCATCCGCGCCAAGCAAAGGAAATAATTCAATGGCTTCCAAAATCATCCATGTCATGAACACGACCTTCCGCGACGGATTCCAGTCCGCCTTCGGAGCCCGCGTATTGACTAATGACTTCATTCCAGCGATTCATGCGTGCCGCGACGCTGGCATGACTCACTTCGAGGCTGGTGGCGGGGCCACATTCCAATCCCTCTTTTTCTACTGCCGCGAAAACGCTTTTGACATGATGGATCGGTTCCGGCAGGTCGCCGGGCCGGATGCCGATTTGCAAACTCTCTCGCGTGGGATCAATGTCGTAGGGCTAGATTCCCAGCCGCGAGACATCATTAAATTACATGCTCAATTGTTCAAAAAACACGGCATTACGACCATTCGTAATTTTGACGCCCTGAACGATGTCAATAATCTCATCTATTCCGGGCAATGCATCCATGAAGCCGGGCTAAACCATGAGATCGTGGTTACCCTGATGGAACTGCCTCCCGGCTGTGTTGGGGCACACACCGTGGAGTTTTATCAGAACTGTCTTGCGGATATTCTGAAAGCTGGTATCCCTTTCAACAGCGTTTGCTTCAAAGATGCTTCGGGCACCGCAACGCCACAAAAAGTGTACGATGCGATCGGTATGGCAAGGCGCCTGCTGCCAGAAAACACTAAGCTTGTCTTTCATACCCATGAAACAGCCGGCTGCGGAACCACCTGTTACAAGGCCGCAATTGAAGCGGGTGCCGATCAGGTTGATCTCTCGATGGCGCCTATCTCAGGAGGAACCTGCCAGCCGGATATCGCCACCCTGTGGCATGCCCTGCGCGGCACGAACTTCGAGTTGGATGTGGATATTGATAAAGTATTGATTGCCGAGAAAGTCCTGGGTGAATGTCTGGCCGACTATTTCATGCCTCCGGAAGCCAAGGCGGTCGAGCCTCTGATTCCCTGGGCCCCGATGCCGGGGGGAGCTCTCACGGCCAATACCCAGATGTTACGTGATAACCACCAGATGGATAAATATATGGATTGTATCCGTGCCATGGGTGAAGTCGTCCGGCGGGGTGGCTATGGAACCTCTGTAACTCCGGTTTCACAGTTCTACTTCCAGCAGGCTTTCAATAACGTCATGTTTGGGCCATGGAAGAAAATTGCTGAGGGTTATGGGAAAATGGTGCTCGGTTACTTTGGCAAAACGCCCGTTCCTGCCGACCCGGAGATTATCCAACTCGCCTCTGAACAGCTTAAACTCAATCCGACCACGGAACATCCCCTTGATATCAATGACCGTAATCCCGAAAAGGGAATTGTAGCCGCGAAAGCCATGCTGACCGCGAGCGGAATTACCGAAATATCCGATGAGAATATTTTTATTGCTGCCACATGTCAGGAAAAAGGTATCGCCTTCCTCCAGGGTAAAGGGGCGCTGGGTATTCGGAAAATCGTTGACTCCCCCTCCCCCTCCCC
>JBAWZF010000094.1 GCA_037143175.1 bacterium | reverse complement strand
GTTTCGCCGGATTGGCGTGCGTGCGTTTCAACTATGGCTATGGGATGCTAGTGGAAAATTGTTAATGGAGAAAAGCGACATAGAGTTGGTCGACTTGGCCCGGGAAGGCCATAAGGAGGCCTTTTCTGAGCTGGTCGTAAGACATCAGGAAGCCGTGTATAATCTGGCTTTCCGGATGGCGGGGAATCATGCGGATGCGACGGAGTTGGCGCAGAATGCTTTTGTTCGGGCTTACAATAAACTGGCTTTATATAAGCGGGAATATGCCTTCAGGAACTGGGTGATGAGCATTTGCGCAAATCAGTCCAGGAACCTTTTCCGGTCACGTGACCGCCAGCGAAATGCGGAGAATACCTATCTCGACTTGCTGGAGGTAAACCAGCCCTTACCTGAGTCAACCAGGCGGGCGGGGGTGGATCGGGCGCTGCTTCATTTGCCTGAAACATTGCGGATTCCTGTGGTGCTCAAGCATATGGAAGGCCTTTCCTACGAAGAAGTCGGGGCTGTATTGAACATCGGGGTCAGCGCCGCTAAAATGCGCGTTAAGCGCGGGATAGAAAAGTTAAGCGGATTATTATGCAGGGGAACCAACGAGGCAGGCTATGAAACAGAATGAACCCAGCGGGCTGGTTGAAGAAGGCGTCGTGAAGCGGATCCGTGAAAGCAGAGTCACGGCACCTGCGGATTTTCTCAGCCGTGTGATGCAACGGTTGCCGGATCGCCCGGAGCCAACCTGGTCGGAAAGAGTCCAGATATGCTGGCCCTCGGATCGTCGCTGGTGGACTCCCGTTTTGGCTGGGGCAGCAGCCGCAATACTGCTGGGTATAGGATCTATGTTCTGGCAACAGTCATCATCAGCTTTGGATAGCATTCAGGTGACTTTTGAAATGCGGGCACCCGGCGCCAAGAGTGTTGAGCTGGCAGGAAGTTTTAATAACTGGCAGCGAGGAAAAGTGTTGTTGCATGGGCCGGACGCAACCGGGAATTGGACTGCCACAGTTTCCCTTCCGCCCGGTCATTACGAGTATCTGTTTCTGGAAGATGGGGAGATCTGGGTGACGGATCCCCTGGCCCTGGCACATCGGGCCGATGGGTTCGGCAATCAAAATGCCATTCTGGAATTATAGGATCACTGTTATGAAAACGACATTAACGAGGGCTCTTTCGCTGATGATGGCCATGATCAGTGTGCCCATTCTGTATGCCTCTGACTGGACGGAGGTTTCCCGAAATGCCGAGCGAGCAGGATTGTCATCAGAGCAGGTCGAGCCTTTTGTTCAAAAGGCCCGCACCGCGGGATACACGGCAGATCAAGCCGCCCAGGTATTGCAGCCCGCGCTTCAAGCATGCAAACAGGGACTCCCTGCTCGTTCGATTCTGGATAAAATTCAAGAAGGGCTTGTTAAACGTGTCCCCGCCGAGACGCTGGCGCAGGCGTGTCATAAGCGTTACCGGCATCTGGAACGAGCCACGAGTCTAGCCAACACTACCGGTCAGCCCTCCGGCGGCGTCATTTACTCAGCGACCCTGGCGCTGGAAAGCGGCATGAGTGAGCAGACACTTGAGAAGGTGCTGACCGAAAGCCGGGGGCGCCGGCCGGGACAGGTTCAAGCGGTAATCGAGGCAGGTGAATCCATGATGCTTAATGGCATGAATGAAAATGCCGTGTCCACGCTGATGATCGACTGCCTGCAACGTAATCTGCGACGGTCGGAAGTTCTGAGAACAGTCCGTTATTCTTGTCAGCAACACCGATCGGGAATGAATGGTGACACCATCCGTCAGTCGCTATGGGGACAAGGGCAATGCGATGGGACCGGGAATGGCCAGCGGCTGCGTGATGGCTCAGGGGGACGACAGCGGCAAGCGATGGGGCCGTAAACGACAAAGAAAAATCATGGCGAAATACATGCATGGTGAATAATTCCCACATCGTATGGGGATTATTTCCCGAATTCAGCCGGTGAGCCATAGGAGGCATACAAGGGATCGGTCGCATCGTGTTGTTTATCAGATATTAACAACTTTACTAAAATGTGTTGGCACGGAGATTGCTAACTACTCATGTGAATTTACAGTATTGAATTCAAAAGAGCATAAGGGAGGATCAAGAATGAGCAAAAAAACAATCGGGATGAAATTATGTTTAGGGGTGGTGTTGATTGCTTGGGGGAGTGTGGCGGCCTTCGGTGTGCCAGCCCAACATCGCGAACGCAGGCCTGATACAGTGACCTATAAGTGGAAGTCGCAGATGACAGAGCAAGAGCGTCAGGCGTTGGCCGCCGTACTTGTAGAATATAAACTTGGACTTGATAAGAAAATTGCTGGCGGAAGTATCATCCGGGTAAAGGCAAAGAGGGGTATGGGGGTCTCGGAGGAAACTCTGGCCGCAGCCCTCATGCAGAGCGGTGGTGTGGAATGGGCCGAACCGGATTATGTGGTGGAGGCTGTTGTTATCCCGAACGACCCGTATTATTTCAGCCAGTGGTGGCACCAGAACATCGCCTCTGCTGGTGCCTGGGACATCACCACAGGAGTCACTCAGATTGTCGTAGCCGTATGCGACACAGGGGTCGACTTGACACACCCTGATCTTGTTCGAAATCTGATTCTGCCTGGTTGGAACACTTATCTCAACAACACAAATTGTGTGGATACTTATGGGCACGGAACCGCCGTTGCCGGTTGCGCTGCTGCGACGGGTAACAACGGCATTGGGGTGGCTGGTATGGCTTGGAATGTGAAAATCCTGCCCATCCGCATTACATACCAGGACGGCATAGGAAGTGCCTATATCACTGACATCGCCGATGGTATTGCCTACGGTGCAGACCGCAGTGCCAAGGTTGTCAATGTCAGTTTCGGCGGATACTCCTACTCCACGATCATCACCGCAGCTGATTACGCTCGCAGTAAAGGGGCGCTCGTGGTGTTCGCCGCTGGGAATGACGGATTGGACCTTACTGGAAGCGCTGATCCTGCCAGCATCCTGCTGGTTGGGGCGACGTCTTCCTTTGATGCGCGTGCCAGCTTTTCGAACTACGGAGCCCCTATTGATGTGGTGGCGCCCGGCGAAAGCGTACTGACTTGCGTCATGGGCGGATCCTATGGCTACTGGAGCGGCACCTCCTTCTCGGCACCCATCACCGCCGGACTCGCTGCGCTGATTTTTTCCATCAATCCGAGCTTCACGCCAGCGCAGGTTGAAACGTTAATCACCTCTTCCTGCAAGGATCTTGGCGTGATTGGCAACGACAGCGTTTACGGGTTCGGGCTCATCCAAGCCGCAGGCGCTGTTGTTAAGGCTAAAGCTACGGTCGTTAATCTGCTGCCGGTGGCCAAGGCTACTGCCACTCCGACTAGTGGCAGCCTGCCTTTGGTGGTGGCGCTTGACGGCAGCCAGTCGAGTGATTCCGACGGTATCATTGCCTCTTATGTCTGGAGCTTCGGGGACGGAAGCGCGTCCGTCACGGGAAAGACGATCAGCCATATTTATTCAACCGCTGGCAGCTTCATGGCAGTGCTCACAGTGACGGACGACAAGGGTGCCACCAGTACCTCCTCTGTCGCGATCACCGTGACCGATCCCGCAGTTCTCGTGGCGCCCTCCGCGCTGGCTGTAACCGTTGTCAGCCGCACCGTTACATTGAAATGGGCGGATAACTCCAGTAATGAGACGGGCTTCTACATCGAGCGCGCCGTGAAGGCCAGAACCGGTATCGGCCCTTATTCGCGTGTGGGAACGGTAGGAGCAAACATCCGGGCCTACAGCGAAACTGTCCTGGCGAATACCTATTACTACCGCGTTCAGGCGTTCAATGCGACCCGCCTTTCGACCTACTCAAATGTGATCTCAGTGCGGGTCAAGTAGGGTGGCGATAATTCAGGGGGTATTTTGTATATGTTTGAGAAGATAGGGATTTCTCTCCTGAATAGGCTGACGGTTATTTATGTGGCGACGATCCTCCTGCTTACGGGCGGATCGTTGTTCGCCGGGACGCTTTCCGGCAAGGTGACGAGCACGAACGGGCAAGCCCTTGCCAACGTCTTCATAGACATGTACGACGACACGGGTGAGTATTTTGACTACACGGTTACCGATACTGCCGGAGACTACAAGTTCAGCAATCTCGGCACCGGTGGCTTCTACGTTCATACTGACACTTTGGGTGAATATGTGGAGGAATGGTACAACACTGTTCCAGGTGCCTCAGAGGACACTTTTTATGATCCCCTTGTGGCCGGCGCCACCCGTGTGGCGGTCGGTTCCATCGAAACTGTGGCCGGGATCAATCTGACACTTGACCGGGCGGGTTCAATCTCGGGACGAATCACTGGCACCAATGGCGCAGGGATTTCTCGCATCTACGTGGATGTATATCTGCCGGAGAGCAGTTCGTGGCTTCGCCACGACAGATTGTTGAAGCAGAGTGACTTGTGGCTGTT
>JBAWZF010000093.1 GCA_037143175.1 bacterium | reverse complement strand
GCACCCCCCTCCCACTCCCTCCATCCTCCCCCATATTCCGCACCACTCCCTGGATCACCGGAACATATTAAAAACCAATAGGAGGATTACCTTGAGCCCAAACAAGTCAACAACCCCAACATTCATCGACCTGCATTCAACCCACCGGCAGGTTTTGAACCATCTGCAACAGACTACCAGCAGGACAATGAAATCCCTGGTGACGGAAGCCATTGAGGATTTGGCAGTCAAGTATGAGGTGGTGGCGGAACCGCAGCACCTTCATTCTAGGACGGATTGGGGTCAAAGTGATACGCCGGTGGAGGTGACAACAGAAGGCAATATGGGATGACCAGAATAAATTATATGAAAATCAAATGTCTCGTTACATGAGCAGTTTGCACATGGCGGGCATTTGAAGACAAGATAAATCAAAAGTTAGGAGAAGAAGTTATGAGTTCGATAAATGAAACGGGTCACAATCAATCAGCAGCAGAGTCAGTTTGCGTCACACCGGAAATCCCACTTATTATTAAAACGTCCCCCATTACAATAAGAGAGGCAGGTGAATCTCTGTATCACGCATTACTGGCTCAAGGAGTTCAGGTTGTTGATGAATCTGACTCGTCAGATATAAAGCTTAAGGCTGATGGTATCAACTTTACTATGTCTATGGGGACGAAGGGCTGGATACTTACGGTTGTTTTAACCACTGGAAACAAGAGGTCATGTAATGAGGTCGATAACATTGTTGACCTCTCAGAACCCCTAGCTGCAAATCTATCATGGAATTACGGAACCATATTCCAAGTGGAATCAACGGACCAAGAGACCGGACTTCAGACGTTCACGATCACTGGTGATTTCGAGTCATTTTTGATGCATAGAGGCTACACTGAATTCTTTGCAGTAATTTGGAAAGCTTTGTGCAAAGCCATTTCAGGCAAAGGATTAACCAACTAAATGAGTATGGGGATGACTGTGTAATCGCAGCATCCCCATTTTAATTTCACAGGTATCGGACACCATTGATCAACCACCAGAATCCGGAGAACACACTATGAACATCATCCATGACAACAGCCATCTCGCCCCAGAACATCAAACCACCGCGCAATATCCACACTGTTTTTTTGACAATAACCAGATTGCGGAGATCGTTGCACGGCAATGCCATCAACGGGGAGTCAGAATACATGACGACGAATGCCATTTATTAGCAGATGGCTTTTATTTCCTGTTCCGGCTCGATACTCCCTCAACATATTCAGACGCAATTGAAGTCTTCATCAAAGATCAACGTATTACTCTTTCAATGTCCATGCCGTTGCAAAACTTTTATCGGTACCACCATCATCAAGTGTACCGCCTGAAAGGCTTGATTAGAGATAGACTTCAGATATCACGCTGTTCCGTTTCATTGTCCCTCAATAGGGCTTTATTAATTTCTTCACTGCCACGTCACGAGGATTGTATGCTCCTCTCATACACTAATCTGGCACTGGATGATCGCGACCAATTCATCACCACTGAAACCCATATTAGGAACGAGATGTGTGCGGAGCTATTCCTGTCAGCGGCCGACCTACCCCGATCTTCTCACTCCCACATATGAACAAATATAAAATTATATGAAGGAGAACCCACCATGCCCAGAAAATCAAAACCCAAGATGACAACCCCGCCAACCATTTACACAATTCCATTCAACGAGCCGGTCTCTCAACCATTGCATATTCCCCCACCGCCACCATTGAGCGAGCCAGAAGAGGAACGGCAATACTGGTTACGAAAGAACATGGCCCTGGATGGATACAGTGAAGCGGCTATTGATACCGCGATTGCCAACCTGAATGCACCTATGGCACCGGACACCATCGACCCTTCTTTAGAGAAGGGAAAAGCACTGGCTCCGGGATCACCGGTGATTGAATATTCCCTGGCTGAATTGGCTGGTGAACAGAAATTGATCCAGCCATTACCCGCGCCGCAACCAATTCAACCCGCCGCTGCTCCCGAAACCATTTACCCCAAGATTACCCGGCATAAGGGACAGCGGGTCCAGACCTGCAAGAATATCTTCACATCGGTCACGATCCAGCATAGGAAAGCATTGGATCTGTTAAGGGAGCGAACGCGGAAGTCCATGAAGGAGGTTCTATGTGAGGCCATTGCCGACTGCGCGGTGAAGCATGGATTGGCTACTCAGCCTGGGGATATTTGGAACTGGCCGGATTGGGATTGATGGTGGGAGGGACTTTCAACATCGAGATGCGGAAGACCACACAAAGCTCGTAAACGAGGACTCGAAACAGTCTTCAATTATGCCCCATAACTGAGCAATCCAGCATCCACCGTCAGTGGCCACAATCCCCGCGCAACTTCCTGTTTTTCAGCAGCAAGCATATCTTTAAGACGTTGAATGTGAACTGCACACGCGCCAGTCAGTACGGCCCTTTGCCCTTGAGCGTATGCCGCCACAATTCGCGTAAAAGGATCTTCCCCATCAGCGAATACCTCGCGCGCAGTCCACACGTCTTTTGCCCACCTTATCCAAGCATCATAGCAATAGTTCAGGTAAATAAATTCCAAGAATTCAACAATAGGGAAAGGGAATTCCCCTTTCCGGAAGTCCATCCGAGGCTCACCTTCCGGAGCAACATGTATGTGTGGAAGCGGTTCCTTGAATAACGGTCCAGGTTTAGATAAGTCGAGCTCAAGCCTAATGTACTGAGGAGGTGGCATTTCAGTCCCGAGGTAAAAGTCTTCCAGTGAGCCATCTTTCGTAATAAGGGCCTGAATGTTCATGTATTCAACGGCGCGGTCACGCCATTTCACAACACCTATCACGCTGATATGATCCTCAATGACACAATGCTCAAGACCACCAACCGCATCAACACACCGACAAAACCAATCACGCAACGATTCGTTTTCCCTTACTCGCTTATCGACATTCTTTATAGATGGCGAAGGGAAATACGCCTCGCCACTAGGACGATTGTTCATCCTAAATTTAAGCATAACCCCATGGGCACCTGCCGACAAGAATGTCATCGCGTAACCACCGACGCTAGCCCTAAGAACTCTCTCGCCATAGACAGTTCACTATCCTCTGGCATTCCCATGCACAAGTCCCTAAGGACGGACTCATGCTTTGCGTAAGTGATAATTGAACATACATCGGGGCTCAATGCTATTGGTTTGCCAAATTCAAGCCAAACCCGATGTGTTATACCTATTGGCTCCATCGTTATGATGTCGTAGTCACAGGCTGCATCCAAAACATCTTCATTGAAAGCCGCAGAGGCAGTACAGCGCAAAAATTTAATATCATCAATCTTGAGATCATCTTTGATCGCTTGATGAAAGGCCCTTACGTGTGCAGAATGTGAGGAGAATATCTTTCTGGGAAAAGAAGGAAGCCGCTTGGGCAGATCCCGCAGAAGACTCGATGGGTACATTCCACCAACTTCACCGTCCACCAGACTTGGGGAAATATAATCCCTATTTGCCATTTCATTTAGGGTCTTGCTGAAATCATCGTTCGACATCGCACATTGTATGGCTGCTGAATAATAAGGCACCCATTCTCGCTGTTGCAAAAACCGCTCAAACATCCACCGATCAACATCAGACGCTCCCATAAAAGAACGACCATCGGGAAACCGTTCTGCCCAAATACGAAACTGGGCAGCGGCAGATGATACACCCGTCCACAGATCAATCCCGCACCAACTATAGAATAGATCTCTTGACCAACGCTGTTTTCGCACAATCGCAAGCCTGTTTATGACATCAGAATCTTCCATCGCTTCCTCCAAACATAAACTCAGTAAACTACCAGCATTTACCTCTCCACCCTAATCCTATAGAAACCTGCCCTGTTCGTCGTCCCAACATTGACGGTGACATTGGTCGTGATGGCGGTCGGCGGCAGATTAGTGAATACCGGTGTCCAGGGCTCATTGGTATTGCCGAGATCACTCTTGGATTCCACGTACTGCCTGACCGCCTGTCCACCCTCCCAATCTACTTTGACGCCTTGAGGCAACCACTGCACCCCTGTAACAGCCAATACAGATAGCGGATTAGTCGGATTAAGGTCAGCAAGATACTTCTCAAGGTTGCTCATCCTGGAACCAGGCACGGTGTTCGTTGCCATTGAATAATCACTACCCTGCCCTGATAAATGGCCAAAGTATTGCCATGTCCACCAATCAGGAACACCGTCAGCATCGCTATCTAAAGCCTGAGGGATAAACTCATAACAGCCCATATCCACAGTGGCCGTCCCATTGGTGTCACCATCTACAGGACGAGGAACCCCCAGTAAATCAACAGCAGGCATAAATGCTACCGTTCCAGCATCAATGGCCACTGAACCCGCAGTCAGCTTATACCCATCCCCAGTATTCAAATTGGGGTTATTAGCAAATGACCGGTGGGGAGGCCATCCAGTCCTATTCTTGTACCTGGAGTCCATCCC
>JBAWZF010000092.1 GCA_037143175.1 bacterium | reverse complement strand
TCCGACGATTTAAGTGCTGCGCAAAAGCCCCCGCCGCCAAGTGCATCAACAAGCCTACACGCTCAGGATCATCCACATGAACGACCAGGTGGACATGATTACTGGTACTGACGAACTGCCTTTTAGCGTAGTCTCGCCCCGGTTTCAGGGACCATCAGAAGAAGCCGTTTTTCTTGGCGTGTGACAGAAGATCCAGCGTGTTGTGAACATTCAGTTTTTTCCGGATGTTGCGCAGGTGTGTGCGGGCCGTGTGGAAGGTGACTCCCATCTGTTTGCCGATTTGCTCCAAATTGTATCCCTTGGTAAGTAATCGCAAAACATCTACCTCCCGGCCGGAGAGGATTTTAAAAAAAGCGACAGGATCACTTCGGAGTTGCTGCAACCGGGCGGAATAGCCCGGGGTCTGAAACGTCTCACCGCGGGCCACCGCCAGAATGGCCTCGGTCACCACGTCGGGGGTGCTGGATTTATCAACATAGCCGGGAATCCCCAAACGCTGGATACGATGGATGCAGTAGGGATCCAAACGGGCGGACAGAATGACAATCTTGATTCCGGGGACTTCCTTCAGAAGCACTTCAGCCAGCGCGATACCGTCCATGTCCGGCATCATCACATCAATGAGCGCCACATCCGGTCTAGTCTGAAGGCAGAGTTGTAACCCTTCCCGGCCATTGTGGGCTGCTCCGGCAAAGGTGAAATGTTCGTTCCGGCTCACCCAGGCTGAAAGCATGCTGGCAACAAGGACTTCATCCTCAACAATCGCAACTCGAATAGGTGTCGCTCCTTGCATCCCAGTCTATTAACCTAATCCTTAACGGAAAACCAGTAAAAGCGGTGGCGTTTAAACCTGTCAAATACAGAAATACAGTTCTATTATGAATCACTTGAGGGCCGGATAAGGAATATCGTCCGAAGCAAAAGGCATAATGAGTAGCGACCTGTTGGCACATCACACGCATCCAGTGGAAACCGCATTGCTTGCCCGTGAGCTGCAATATCAAACCATGCTTGACTCCGCTTTGGATGGTTTTTGGGTCATTGATCTTCAGGGTCGCATCCTTGACTGTAATCAGGCCTGTTGTGAGTTGCTTGGCTATGACAAAACTGAACTGCTCCAGCATACCATTTTCGATGTTGCCGGGGAGGGAGCCAAGGAGAAGTTCCTGGCCCGTGCGCTACGGATTGTAGCCCTTGGCCGCGAGCGTTTCGAGACCCTCCACCGCCGCAGTGATGGCCGACTCATTGAATTGGAAGTAAGCGCCCATTACGTTCCGCACCTGGATGGCCGGATTTATGCATTCCTGCACGATATCACCGCGCGCAAACAGGCGGAAGAGGTCCAGAGCCGCTACGCCCTGATCCTGCAACACGCCCGGGACGCATTTTTGCTCATCACGCTCGACGGCCGCATCATCGAAGCCAATGAGGCGGCGCAAACATTGTACCACTACACCCGGGAGCAATTACTCGGTTTAAAAATCCGGGATCTGCGGCCTGATGAGGCCCCCGAAGTCATCCGGCATCAGATGGCGGAAGCCCTCGCCAGCGGCGTTCTTTTCGAGACCTGGCATAAACGCAAAGATGGCGTCCTGCTTCCCGTCGAAATCAGTTCCAGGGGGGTTCAGATCGCCGGCGAAGAAGTGCTGTTAAGCGTCATCCGCGACATCTCCGCCCGCAAAGAGTCCGAAATGGCATTACGGCAAAGCGAGCAGCAATTGCGGCAGGCTCAGAAAATGGCAGCCATTGGAACCCTGGCCGGTGGTATTGCACATGATTTCAACAATATGCTCTTTGCCATCACGGGTTTCGCCGCAATGGCACTGAAGCAGGCGGAAAACAATCAGGTGCTCTGCGGGGATTTGAAGCAAATCATGACGGCCAGCCGCCATTCTTCGGAACTGGTCAGACAACTGCTGATTTTCAGCCGGCAGACTGAGCAGGAGCATGTCGCCGTCGCCGTTACGCCAATTATCAAGGAAACATGCGCCCTGCTTCGCGCCACTCTGCCTGTCACCATCCACATCGCGCTGGAGATAAAAACGAAACACGATGTGATCCTGACTGACCCGGTACAGTTCCAGCAGATCATTATGAATCTGGGCACAAATGCCTGCCACGCCATGCGTGACAGATGCGGCGTCATGACCCTGCGCCTGGAGGAGCCGGAACAGGTCGCGCACCCCGAGGGAGTCGGCGCACCGGAGGGATGGTTACGGTTTTCCGTTCAGGATACCGGGTGTGGCATTCCGTCCGAGCACCTGGAGCGGGTATTTGAACCGTTTTTCTCGACCAAGGCTGTTGGCGACGGAACCGGGCTCGGGCTTTCAGTGGTGCATGGGATCGTCACGGCGTCCAATGGCTTCATTGAAGTCGAGAGCACAGTCGAGCACGGCTCAACTTTCAAGGTCTATCTACCACTCCTTGCGGCCACCGCTTCGTCAGTTGCATCGAAACCCTGACAATCGACCTGCCAGTCAGGCGATTACGTATTCAGGCCGTGTATCTTGATCATGATTCCCGCCCCACGGCCAGCCACACCACTACTCCAATTGAGGTATTTACCGCGCTTGTAACCTGCTTAAGTCGCGAGATAGGCTATCGACATCGTAGATAACAAGGGGGGCGTATGTTTTTTATAAAATCAAGGCTTATGACAAATCAACTCAGTATCATGAAATCCGGTTCACTGGCCCTTATTATAGCCACCGCATGCCTAGCCGCCGCTGAGTGCGCCCAAGGGGCGGTCCCAGTCGTGTATCTGGAGAAAACCAAGGCACTGGGCGAAACCTGGCAGGAGATTCACGCCGGTAATCTGTCGGCCACCCCGGAGGGCGGTCTGATGGACGGCCAGCCTGACAACGCGTTGAATGATAATTCATCGAATGTCACAAGTGTTTTCTATCGACTGCGGATCCAAACAACCGACGCATCCGGCATCCCCACGGGATTCTCCCTGAATGAAGTTTCAAACGCCGTTTCCAAGGAGGCGCTGGCCATAGCGCAGGAGCATTTGAGCAGCTGCCAGGAGGAGGATTGGGAAAATGCGGAACTAGGCCCGGTGGCCTACCCGGTGTACAACCCCGCCATCAATGGCGGCAATAGCCCCGCCTACCTGGAATTCAAGGTGATCCGGAAGGCGGTGGAAGCAGGGTCAACGGCCCCGTTCAACAGCCCTCCTTTGGCCCAGAAAGCCGATCGGGGATTTATCCTGGTTTCCCTGACCCACCAGGATGTGCCGATCCCGGAGTTCAGCACCGATGGCCTGACCCAGGTGGAAAAGCTGCGCAACCTGGCGAAAACGTCCCAGGTCAAAGCGGTGCGCTACTGCCAGTCGATCCTGGTGGCGGAAAATGCGAAGGGTGAAGCGGTGGCCAACCTGGGTGCCACGCCCGTTCAGTACCCGGAGGCAATCCTGGATTTCTCCACAAACCGGACGGAAAGTCTGGTGGAGAATGGAAAAAGGTTTCTGGCGCCTGACAAACCAAATTTTTCCGGGACTGCCTACACCAATTATGCCCAGTTTAAAGACGACTACCTGAATGGGCCTCTATACCCGAAATTGCGAGCTTTCCAGGCGCTGTCCGCTAAAATGGACTGGATGTTGCAGGACGACATCACGCCGGATCTGATCGAAGTGGGCGAAAATATCATGACCAACATCCTGGCCTCAAAATCCATCGCCCGGTTCGCCGTGGAAGAGCCGGAGATCGTGGACCTGCAAATGGTGCCAGGCAAACCGGGGTTGAAGGCGACCGGCCTGACACCCGGTGGCACTATGCTACATATCTTCTACGCTGGAGGCGGTGGGGATACTTTCCTGATTCGGGTGGGGCCGCCAGCCCAGCAGGCCATGGGTTGGGGCCATTGGGGCAATTGGAGCACCTATAACGCCGGGGACTGGTGGCAACAGGTGCTCTATACCCAGATAAGGGCGCTCCCGGACTGTTGCCCGGACGGTTATAGCGGCTGCGGGGCCACAGCGTGGGCGATGTTCTACGGATGGTGGGATGCCGGGGTCTGTAATTTGATCAACGGCTTCGGCGGCACACCAGAGAACAATAACAGCAATGTGAATGCCTGCATCCAATACCTTTTTAACCAGATCGGCACCTATTGCTCCGGATCCGCCGGCGCCACTAACCCTTGGGATATGGACGAAGGATACAAGTGGGCCCTCCATCAGCAGTTACTCCTCGGAGGCGTAAACATAACCATTACCACCGACTGGTGCGTGCCCTATCTCGGCTATGGACCGCGTAACCAGGCCATCAGATCCATCAAGGAAAACGGGCATCCGGCCATCGTGGGCACGGGTTACTATGCGCATTATCCCCTGGCCTACGCCTATAAGTGCCGTAATTACTATATTTGCGGAGTCAACCTGAATACCGAGCGCTACTGGAAAGTCAATAATGGCTGGGGCGAAGACAGGGGAACCTGGGTGAACGTCACTGGTTGCTGGTTTGGCTCCAATGGCTATTGCTACTAACTTTAGTTCGCGTTCAAATTGAGGCCAACAATCGAAGGGCAATCGCAGATGCTCCAGAGCAAACAGACCCTGACGAGACGTATGGGGGTCAGTCAGAAGACCATCGGCACCTACAAGGCGCGTGGCTTCGCCACATTAAGTCATTGAAAACAAATGATTTAAACAAAAT
>JBAWZF010000091.1 GCA_037143175.1 bacterium | reverse complement strand
TGCAGGGGGAGAATAGCGGGGAGCGGGGAGCGCCGAGCGCCGAGTGAGTTGCAGGTGGAGAATAGCGGGGAGCGGGGAGCGCCGAGCGCCGAGTGAGTAGGCCTTGAGCAGTGGGGAATCATGACGACAGGATTTTATCAGACACTTTTGATGGTAGCTGCGGCCGTCGTTGTGATTAATATCCCTTTTGGGTTCTGGCGGGACAGTGTCCGGAGATTTTCATTGAGATGGATTCTGGCGATCCATTTACCCGTGCCTATGGTGATTGGACTCCGGTTGGTGTCTCACCTGGGTTGGCAGTTAAGTACTTTCCCTGTGTTGATCGGATCATTCTTTTTGGGCCAATTCCTTGGCGGGCGCCTGCACCGGTGGTGGGGAAAGCAATAATGATGCAGGCGCGCGATCCCTTGCGCGCCGTTGTGGTCAAGGGGCCGCGTGCCCAAGATCATGAAAAAACAATCATGAGAAAGTTAATTATTCTTTAACAGTATTTTGAATTTGGCGTAGGCGTCGGTCCAGCGGGCTTCGTCCTGAGGCTTGTACTCGCGGATCGGGAAAGCTTCGCGAATTAACGGCTGGGCATCGTGCATGGATTTGATGAGGCCCAGACCCATGGCTTGGACCATGCAGTTGCCAATGGCGGTGGCTTCTTCCGGACCTGCCAATACCGGCAGGCCAATCGCGTTGGCTGCATATTGGTTGAGCATGGTGTTTTTGGAACCCCCGCCCACAATATGAACCACCTTGTTCGGAGTTCCTGAGACCCTGGCGATGATGTCGTTCACATACCGATATTTCATGGCCAGACTTTCGTACACCACCCGAAGCGTGGTGCCGCGATCCTTGGGGACGGTTTGGCCGGTTCGACGGCAAAACTCAATGATGGCTGCCTGCATGTCTTGCGGGTTGTAAAAGCTTTCATCATCCGGGTCAACGAAAGCCGTAAAGGACGGGGCTTCCTTGGTCCAGCGATTCATTTCTTCCCACGTGAGGTCACTGCCATCGGATTGTTTCCAACCGCGCTTGAGTTCCTGAATCAGCCAGGTTCCCATGCAATTACGAAGCAGGCGAACATTGCCGATGCCGCCTTCGTTGCTGAGGTTGTTCGCCAGGGCTTCCTTCGTGGTGATTGCCTCAGGAATCAGTTTCCCGACCAGAGACCAGGTCCCGGAGCTGATGATCAGCGCTTCTGCGGGATTATCCACGGGTGCTGCCGCAAAGGCACTGGCGGTGTCGTGTCCGCCTACCGCGATCAGCTGGGCACGGTTGAGTCCGACGGATGTCGCCAGTTCTGCGTACAACGTTCCGGTAATCGTGCCGGGCGGAACAATGGGCGGCATGATTGCGGCGGGGATCTTGAGTTTGCGCAGGATTTCAGGGCTCCACGTTTTAGTGTGGGCGTCCATGAGTTGTGTGACGCTGGCAAAGGTCGAATCCACCGACTTCACGCCTCCCAGAAAATAATAGAAGAGGGTGGGGGCGGGCAGATAATATGAGCCTGCCTTGAGGGTTTTTCCGCGGTTAAGCATGAACCAGTGGAGCTGGTTGCTCACGTTGAAAGGTTGAAAGTGAATGCCGGTTAACTGATAGGCTTTTTTTGCTCCTACCTTGGCTTTTACTTTCTCGATCATCGTGTCGAGCCGGTGATCGCGATAGGCGTAGAGCTTTCCAAGCGCATCACCCTCTGCGGTCATCATCTGGCCATCGGCCCCCCAGGTATCGATACCAATCCCGTCCAGAGTGTCTGAAATCGTCCGGCGATATTCTCTGAGCCCTTTGACCAGGTTCTGGTAGAGGAGCACATCATCCCAGTACGTGCGCTCTGTGACTGTTCCCTTTGAATCGGGAATGAAAAACGACACGGATTCATGTGCGAATCGGTGGATCTCATGAAGGCGGAAGGTTCCGCCCTCAAAAATTCCAGCAAAACATTTGCCGCCTGATGCCCCGAAATCACCCGCAAAAACCCGTGTTGTTTTCATATTCACTGCCCTCTATTCACTGCTCACTGCTCACTGCCCACTGCCCACTGCCCCCTGCCCCCTGGGTTACACCCCGGCCTGACTGCGACGAATATGATCCTGATTGCTGCAGTCGCGAGTGACGGTATAGTCCTTCAACGGCTGGATATGCTCGTGTACGGCATCAATGATGTCGCATTCGAACGGGAAGAAGGCATCCTCAACCTCGTCCTGCGGGGTGATCCAGTTGCGGGCACCCACCACAACCGGCGGAGCATCCAACTCATCAAACGCGAACTGACTGATCTTGTTCGCCATCGTATGTAGGAAACTGCCACGCTCGCAGGCGTCGCTCGCCAGCAAGATGCGGCGTGTCTTCTTCACCGATTCGATCACCTTCTCGTAATTGAACGGAACCACTGAGCGGGCGTCAATGACCTCGCAGGATATCCCGTACTTCGCCTCCAACGTTTTGGCGGCTTCCAGAGCCCGGTAGAGGGTGGCGCCGATAGTCAGAATGGTCAGGTCTTTCCCGGCCTTCTTGACATCCGGTTCCCCAAACGGAATCTCGTAGTAATCCGCCGGCACACCGCCCTTGTGGAACTCTTCAGGGATGTCATAGATGCGCTGACTCTCGAAGAAGATCACCGGGTCCGTGCCCACCAGAGCTGAGTTCATCAGTCCCTTGGCGTCATAGGGCGTCGCCGGGAAGGCAATCTTCAAACCGGGGATGTGTGCCACTAATGCCACCCAGTCTTGACTGTGTTGTGCACCGTATTTGGAGCCTACCGACACGCGGACAGTGACCGGCATTTTGAGCACGCCGCCGGACATGGACTGCCACTTGGAAAGCTGGTTGAACAGCTCGTCCCCTGCGCGGCCCATGAAGTCGCAATACATCAGTTCCACCAGGGCGCGGCCACCTTCCAGGGCGTAGCCGACGGCGGTTCCAACAATCGCGGCTTCCGCGATGGGCGAGTTGAACAGCCGGTGGTACGGAAGCGCTTCGGTCAAGCCGCGATATACGGCGAACGCGCCACCCCAGTCACGGTTTTCTTCACCATAGGCCACCAGGGTCGGGTCGGTATAAAAGCGATGGATGATGGCTTCAAACAGGGCGTCGCGGAAGACCACACAGCGACTTTTAGACAACTTGTTTCCGGCTTCGTCAAAGGCTGATCGGCTGCGACCGGCCAGCTGCTTGACGCGGGGATTGTCCGCAAGCGCCATGAGGGTGTCGGGTTTTTCATCCGACATTTTCTCAACGCGCTGATTGGAGAACATGGTCTGTTCCAGCAGGCTGCCCTTTTTCTTCAGGTCTGCCCGGGGTGAGATCGTCAGATCGACCGCCTTCTGGTAGGCCCTGAAGATCAGGCTATCCACCTGCTCCTGCATCGTCTTCATATCGCCATCGGTGGCCACTTTAGCCTTTACGAGTTGGTCGGCAAAGGTGACCAGCGGATCAACCTGCTGCCACGCTTCGATTTCCGACTTCTCGCGATACGAGCTGGCATCGGAGGGCGAATGGCCGCTGTAACGGTAAGTGATGGTATCGAGAAGGACGGGGCCGTCACCGCGGGCCAGGATTTCCTTCTTGCGCCGGATGGCGTCAATCACGGCCAACGGATTGAAGCCGTCAACGCGTTCAGCGTGGAGTTGATCCGGACGGATACCGGCGCCGAGGCGGGCGAGAATCTTGAAGCCCATCGTTTCGCCAACGGGCTGGCCCCCCATGCCGTAGAAGTTGTTGAAGAAGTTCATGATCAGGGGCAGGCCGCCCCGGTGCGCGCCGTCCCACAGTTCTTTGAATTGATCCATCGTGGCGAAGCAAAGCCCTTCCCAGACCGGGCCGCAGGCCGCGGAGGCGTCGCCGATGTTACACACCACCACGCCGGGACGTCGGTTGACCTTTTTGAAGAGGGCCGCACCCACGGAAATGTCGCCCGAACCGCCGACGATGGCGTTGTTCGGATAAACGCCGAAAGGCGTGAAGAAGGCGTGCATCGAACCGCCCATACCCTTGTTAAAGCCAACGTCACGTCCGAAAATTTCGGCCAGTGCCCCGTAGATCAGAAAGTCCATGGCGAGCTCCTTCACGCTGCCATTAAAGCCTTTCTCCACCACGCGGAGGCAGGCGCCGTCGAAAAACGTCTTCATGATTTTCAGCAGCGAGTCATCATCCAGTTTCTGGATTGCAGACAGGCTCTTCGCCAGAATTTCGCCGTGACTGCGATGACTGCCATAGATGTGGTCATCCACACCCAGCAGATAAGCCTGGCCTACAGCCGCAGATTCCTGGCCGATGGAAAGATGGGCGGGCCCGCGGTGATTGTAGGCAATTCCCTTGTAGGCACCCTGCAACTTGACTTCGTTCAACATCGTCTCGAAGCCCCGGATAATCACCATGTCACGTTGGATGCGCTTCAGTTCATCCTTTCCGAACTGCTTCAACTCATCCTTGACCGTTTTGTTGTACTGGTTCACCGGGATCGGTTGGAATTCAACAAACCCCGCTTTACGCACGTCGTCCGGCATGATCATCTGATGTTTAGGCATATACTTTATTTCCTTTTCTATTTTATCGTGGAACCTGAATTCTGACTTCTAAATGGTTTACTGCTCACTGCTCACTGCCCACTGCCCACTGCCCACTGCTCACTGCTCACTGCTCACTGCTCACTGCCCACTGCCCACTGACTTCCGGCGCCACTAGCGACA
>JBAWZF010000090.1 GCA_037143175.1 bacterium | reverse complement strand
GCGGTGCCGCCCCTCCAAGCGCGCCACCGCACTCCCCGCCAACCCATTCGTCTCACCGGATAGCATCTTGAAAATACGGGCATGCGACCGTTCATCGTTCGGCATCCCCGTGCGATTCACTTCCGGCTGATTGTCATATCTGGCCCCCGCACCCTGTTCAATTCCAGCAATCGTGGGAAGCACAAATTTTACACCGAACTTCCTGGCCAGCCACCCCAGTACGCGCGTCCGCCAATCTATCGTCCAGTCGGGCACGGTCACACCCACCTCAACAAGCCGCCGTTCCCAGACGTCCGCATGCTTTCGCTCAGCATCCGCAAGTTTGCGATACAGACTCGCCAGATCCGGATTGATTTCGACTTTTGCCAACTGCTCATAAAGCGTAACGGCATTGCGCTCATCCTTAAGATTATCCCGATACCGTGAAATATCCGCTTGTGTTGCCATAATGATCAGATTCCCCTCTACGCGCCTCACACTTTGCTCTTGAACGACTTAAGCTTGGTACACTCGACAAGACGATCCAAGGTGCGAAGAGTGAATACTTTACCGTTGGTGGCCAACAACATTTTTTTCATATCCTCCCGGCGGACACCAAAACCCCTGCCCCCAATACAAGCAATAACCTCGTAGCCAGGTTTACCTCTCTTGGACGCCGCACGGCTTAATTCAGCCAAATGCTGAATCCGGGTGACTTTGTCGCGTGCGGTTCCATCGTCTTCTGTAATCTTGGCCTCGATGATCACCTGGGGATTGAATTCGCTGGGAATGATGAAATCAGGCGACTGATCAAACCCATCTATCTTTTCGGCGCGTTTAGTCTTGCGGAAACTGATACCAGCCCGCGTCAACACCTCTTCAATGGCATTTTCGAGGCTGTCCCCCACCAGTTCACTGACGGAATCACGATGCCCGGCAAAAGGACGTCCCAAGAAACGCTCATATAGCATCATCGCATAGGGGACTCCTATTTGAGCCAAAGACCTAACACCAGACAAACCCGCTCGTGTATCAGCCTTATCGAGCCTGTGAAGTCGATCAGCGGGAATATCGGGAACACCATCATTGAGGAGTGCACAGGCGGTTTCAATCAGCATCCGAATCTTAGGCCCAATCTCTCCCGTCGAACGCAATGGTTTCAATGGCTCGGACCGAATCTTCCTATCAAGCGTCCTGATGAAACCCTGAGAAATATCCGTCTTAGTGGACTGAGAGGCCAGATAACCCCACTCAGGAGGAGTAAGTCCCAACATAGCCCTTACGACCACGAACGAAATGGGACATTTAAAAACAATGTTATGGACAGTTGCAGCATCCATCACGGTAAAACCACTTGTACCCTGCTTCAACGCCTCATAACCTGTCTCAAAAAGAGGGAAGGTCACAAACCCCGCACCCCGGGGCATGACAAGAAATTCCGATGAAAGACAAGAGACTACTGCATCAATAAACTTATCTGGCTTTCGCTTAATCTCACCAAGCGTCGCCTCAAAAGGATATTTCATCTGCCTTGTTTCCGTATTTCGCATGTTTCTCCATTGCCAGATAGCCGCTTTGGCGTGGGATTAATTGATTTCTTTGCCCCAAAGTTTGCAGAACATTTCCCAAGTCGCAATAGCCCCTCAACCATTCATTCACCAGATCCAATTTGACCTGTGTTGGAAGTTTTACATCCCAAGTGCTTCTCAGCCGCCAGATTGCCAAACGAATGAGGTGTCCATAAGCAACACACCGGGCATCACCTTCCGTAGGCTTTACGCCCCCCTGTTCAAGTTGAGTTATATCTCCCGCCATAAGATCAACCAGATGCTGAACATCTTCCGGCACCCACTTACGGGGTACCATACCCGTGCTACGACACACAAACACAGTATCCACAATAGAAGACTTGGTTCCGGCGATATGGATAGATGCGCCCATTTCCGCAGGACAAGGCAAGGCGGCAGAACAAACCAGTTTGGAATCCAAAATAGCCACGGCAACGGGAAAATAGGCATTTATATCGTTGTGATGAAAAGTAAAAGCTAGGGGAGCCCCCTTCTTAAGGGCGATCGCCATACTGGTAAAAACCCGCGCAAGCCCTTCGGTAAAATGAACAATCCCACGCCCTGCCGTCACATTTCCCGTAAGCTCTTCAGAACACATGGTGCTGGCGGGTTTGAATATGGGACACTCGGACATCAATTTACGCAACCACACATAACAGAAATCCATGAGTTCAGAGTACTGAACATTGCCAAAGTAGGGCGGATCCGTAAAAACGGCATCCAGGGACCCCGGAGCAAATTTCTGGATTGAGGAATCTCCGCACTCAAGCCTCACATATCGAGATTCGCGGGGATGCTTGGCACTTCGCGACTCACCGATCCATTCGTCCGTCATGGGCACAACAACTTTACCCGTGGCTTTGTGCCGAATCTCGAAGGGATTCTCACAATACATCTTAGCTTTGGTGTATTTCTCGATGATATTGTGCCAGCCACCACTACCCACCGGTATTCCGCTGGATGGATTCAAAATACCAAGCAAGTTGGATTCCACATGGATAAGGCCAACCGGAAATCCATGGACGGAAAAGATATCCAGCGACTTCAGCGCCATGGCGTCGTACCGGCACAACATGTTCTGATATCGCAGGAGATCTGAAAGATTGGTCGCTAACGCCTTTTGTATTCGCTCGCTTTTTACGGCATGGATCAACCGGCCGCTATGTTCCAGGCCCAACAACTGCCGGTCATTGAACATTTCCCGGTATTGGCGGTAGCCCCACCGATGCAGCCGGGCCGTCTCATCTCCATCAGGAATAACATCATCAGGGATGCACTTGGTTCGCAACTTGGCCAGAGCGGCTTTTGCATCAGCCACTTTGCGGAGGTCATCGGCATCCGGTTTTTTGAAGAATCTGCCTGCATGCGCAACTTTGCACCCGGGATGCGCATACTCGATCGCAAACAGCCGATGGGTGAATGGAACCGACGGCTTGCCGGGAATGGCGTGCGATTTACCGCATTTCGGACACTTGCAAGAGCGACGGATAACGTTGCCAGCTTCATGAAGAGCCTTGCTACATGATTGACAGCGGCCGGGCTCCTTCCGATCTACGACTTCATTTAATTCCCCGCAACTGGAACAAACCATCACATTCCGGGGATGGCGGACATCCTCCGCCAGCAAATAGCTGGGGAACAAGTCAATGGAATGCTTGCAGTGGTCACACTCCAACACCTTAACCCACATGAAATATTTAACCTGGGCATCCGTCTTTCCGTCGAACACGCAACGGGTTCTGTATAAATCACCCACTTCACTTTCCAAAGCCTGCCTTAATTTCGCGGCCGCCTCGCGGTACTCATCGAGGTCAAGGTGCTCAATCTGTTCGCGTACAATCCACCAGGCGAGCGGATTGATATCGCACCCTATGGAGTCACACCCCACTCGATTCGCTTCAATAAGCGGGGTTCCGCCACCCATGAATGGGTCGGCAATCCGTTTCCCCTGCAGATGCTGTGAACGGTAAAACTCATCCTCCAACTCCCCGTCCACGAACTCAGAAAGCAGTAGGCTGCGGAATAGAGTTCCAGGCCGGCGGGCAAACCATTTATGCACAGCGATCAGCGGACGATAATTCTGCTGAATCTGCTTTTCCCTCAATGCAAGGCCGGAGACAAAAGGAATGTTGAATTTCTTTTCGATCATACTGATAGTCACACGTAATTAGCTAAAATATAGGGCTAGTTACACCATGCTTCAAGAGAAAACAGCATCGCCGGAGTCTTCGCCGGGACATCCAGCCCGACTACCAACCCCGGTGATGCATTCCTCTTTTCGTCCCACCTGCGTGGAAACAGGATTCTGTTCGGGTCAGCAAGCCGCCATCCGGCTGACTTGGTGAGCTGGGGTAAGTGCAACTCGGAAGCCTATGTTGTTGGCGTTGTCCGGGACGGGACATTAATCACGGGATCCCTCCGGACATGTCTCGCATCACCACCCATTCCTTGATCTCATCGCCTAGACCGGGTGGCAATGTATGAACGGTGAAAGGGGGATGATTTAGAATTTTCTGAAGAGGAAGCAGCTGATCCGGGTCGGCGTACACGTTCAAGTACATATCCACGTGGGATTGCCCCGCATCATTCGGCTCCCGCAAGACACCAATGGCGGTGATGTATGAGCGATAGCCAAGCCCGAAATTCTTGCCAATTCCGAACTTGCGGGATCCGAAACGGATAGGGACGCGCATCGTACAGCAAGAGAACGCCAGGGAATTTTCCAGCTGCAAGTCGCTTAAGTTGATGCTTAGCCGACTCGATCTTGTGCCTTACTCTCTTGCCGAGTGTCCCACCCCAGCACACGCACTCACCCGGCAATGCTGTCTTTGATTTTTGAATCACCTTCTTGTCATCTTCGTTCGGCGTCAGTTCTTTGATCTCGACGATCACACGTGTACCGCAGAGGGTTATCGCATAGTCCGGGGTCTCATCATCGGTTGTAGGGATACGTTCATACTGTATGGCATTCATGCCGCAGAACTTCTCGAACAATTGCTCTGATGTTGTCATTTTTATATCCAATACGCACCCTGCGAGCATCATAAACAGTATCCAGTAATTGGCTCAGTCTTTTCGATCAGATTACGATCACCAGTCCATCCCAACAATGCTTACATCTCTGGTATTCCGTGAATGACAGTGGACGCTTCGCGAGTTGAGTCGTTGGCTGTTGAATTGCTTTCTGAGCTTCAGCCTCACTGCGAAAGTTCGCGCGCGCACTCATCTTCTTCAATCGGCATTCAGATTTCTCAGCATCTAGTCTATGTGGACTTTCGCACTTTTTCAGCCTCTCTTTCATGAGCATCCGGCCGTCTGTCTG
>JBAWZF010000089.1 GCA_037143175.1 bacterium | reverse complement strand
TGCTTATGCAGCCTGAGCTGCTGAAAATGAGGCTGAAAAAGTGCGAAAGATCACTTTGAAGAATTATGAAATAATAATTGAACTGGCGACTTGTACTTAGGGTAACCCCGCCCACAGTTTTTTTAGAGCATTTACTGGCCAATCAGCTGCCGTTTTTCCTGACCACTGACGGGGCGCTTCTTCAGAGAAAGCCCTTCAAGTTATAAGCGGAATTCCTTAGGCGTTTGACAAGGCGGCGGCCTTCCCCACGTGTGGAAAGGAGCAATCCAACAAGTGGGACCACGTTTTCTTTGGAGATTATGCCTTCGGAGATTGTTCTTCGATCTCTCTATTGACTCTCTTCTCACCCGCTACGCCTCCGTCACGGCACCTGCTTCAAAAGGCCAGGTGCCGCGCCAGAGCTACGCGGCCTTCGGTCTCTCTATTGACACCCTATGGACCCAAGTCGCTTCAAAGGGCCGGTCTCTCCGCCGCTTTATGCTTCAACTTCACCCCAAAGGCGGCCGCCATGACACCCCGTAACATCGTGAAGGCGGTTTCGCGCTCGCGGATCCGCGCAATACCGCAATGTCCCGAAACGACATTCCCGCGAATCGCCAGCACACGACATCCCTGATCTCCGGGGCCATCCGTGATCGCCGCCGTGCCATCGGCCTGTCCCAGGAGAAATTGGCAGAGCGTATTGAATGCCATCGCAATTACGTTGGCACCGTTGAGCGCGGCGAACAGAACGTCACCTTTGACCTGGTCATGCGTTTCTCCAAGGCGCTCGAGACGTCTCTTGGGACGATCATCATTTCTGCCAAACTTTGACCGCTATATTGTCCAATTCGTGACGCCGGACTAATACATTCGCTGATTCAGGATGAGCGTCCCGAGGGCCTTGGGTCATCGGACGTCAAAATCAAGGAAATAATCGCGGTACGGAATAAGGCACCAACTTCCGATCAATACCAGATGGCGTAGGACTCCGGCCCCATGAAGCTTCTCCAGCACCTGTCCGCAAAGCTCAGACTGCTTGTTTTGCACGAAGGGCCTTTCGCATGAATTTGATTTGCATCCGGACGTCTTTCAACAACTTCCGGTATTTGACGCGGTATTCTTTGGCGGCCTTGTATTTGGCCACGTCCGATTCACTCATATCGCGCCCCTGGTACTTGAACCGGACACGACCTTCCTCCCGGGAGGCGAGGTAATAATAGGGGCGGCCGCTAATGATTTTGATAACCAGACTGCCGTGTGGCAGATCCGCCACTTTACGGAGGTAGTCGCGCTCCATCCGGAGCGAGTTCTCCAGTTCCTCGGCTAGTAATTCCTTGATGGCCATATAGTCCTCTTACCAAACATACATTGGTAAAAAGATGCCATGTTTGGTAACTCCTGTCAAGTTTACCAAACATATGCCGGTATTGTGGTTGCATGTTTGGTAAAACATCTGCTTTGTTCATGGTATGTTCCTGATTTGACGGATCAATTCTGTCCGGACTTGGGCGGCGGTCTCCTGATCCCGTTTGTCGTCGCGCATCAATTCCGCCCCATTCGTCCCACTGGTCCATCCTCCTTCCATCGATCCGTCCCATATGTCCGCTACGTCCGATTCCACATAAAGCAAACCCCTCTCACTGCATAAACCGATGAGTCACCCCAATACCCGGCAAAAGCATCTGCCCACTACTGAGCGTGATGAGGGTGGGGGCCTCTTCCTCCCGGTAACTCGCACTCATTTCAACCCGCTCCACTGGAACATTCCTCTCCTGTCCCCGATTCCGCAGGAACCGCCCCAAGGTCAGTACCATGCTGTCTATAAAAATTGGTGCGCCCATATTCATTCCTCCATCACTCAAATTGCGATGCAGGCCCGATCACTGGATTCGGTAGGGGCAGAAACACGTGTAACCGCCGGAATGATCTGTTCTTTGCATAAGGACTGGCTGGGAGGCATTTATCCATGGGCTGGGCATTACAGGAATGTTGAATTAGCCAAAGGTGGTTTCAGATGGCCGCCAGCCTATCTTGTCCCCCGTCACATGGCGGGTTTTGAATCCGGCCTTCTCGCTGAATACACCCCATGCCGGCCTGCGCCGCTTCCCGAAGTGGCCACCCGGATTGCCATGGTGCACGCGGAATTACTGTTGATCCACCCCTTCAGGGATGGAAACGGACGTTTGGCGCGCTGGGTGGCTGCCCTGATGGCGGTCCAGGCCGGATACCCATTGCCTGAATTCCGGTTTGCTGGCAGGAAATCAAGGAAGGAAAGTGATGACTATCTGGCGAGTGTGCAGAAGGGGTACGCCCAGGACTATTTTCCGCTTGCCGACTTTTTTGAGAACGCCATCCGCCGCCGCATGGAGGAGGGTTCATGAAGGACCACGGCAGCAGGAATGGTTGCGCCTTCAAAGATACTCGATTCCCGAGCGTCTTCACGGAGTGTCCGTTGAAGGCTCCTTGTTTTCCTCAGATAAGGATTGCTGATTGAAACTCGAGGAATTACTCTAGGAAGGTGTTGCGTTTTTTTTATGCGGTGTACCCGCCGCATACAAATAACGCCACATTTGCATCTTCTTCGCGATCTTTGCGTGCTTCTGTTCAAACTCTTTTGTTCATCCTCTCGGTGTCTCCATGTCTCGAGCGCAGCGGGTGGTGAACATATTTTCTTTGCGCCCTTCGCACCTTTCATGGGCGCCGGAGTACCGTAGGCGGCTGTTCAAATTATTAATTGGTTCATTCGAAATTGGTAAAAGGAGATAGTCGATGAAAATACTCGGAATATGTGGGAGCCCCAGGGGCGCCAAAAGCCAAACCCGGGCCTTGCTTGACGCGCTACTGGCTGAAGCCAAAACCAAAGGGGCCCAAGTCGAATTCGTCGATCTGGGCAAGGTTCGGATCGGATTCTGCCAGGCGTGTTATGCCGTAACGGTAGGCGCACAGTTCGTGGGCAGCGTGGATGCCCGTGTTCCCCTCAAAGATACCGATTTTGCTTCAGCTCGGAAGTTGGGCGCCTCTATGGTTGAAGCGATCTCGGCGAAACAGTCATGGCCGGATCAGACCCAAGCGATTGAGTCCCAGCGGACACGTTTCCGCAACCTCATTGCCTTCCACAAGGATCACTGGCCCTACGAGTATAAGTATTGGCAGGATAAGGGCTGGATGTGATGTTATGGAGTATGGGAAAAGAGGTAATACCTTTATAAGAGGGTATGCGGCCCAATACGAAGCCATTTCAGATTACAGAGCCAATCGTGCTCCAGCCATTTCCTTCAACGAAGAGGACCGCGCCCAGCAGAAGAGTGAGAAGAAGCGGTGATTTTCCTGCGCCATACATCTATAATTATTCAATATTGACTCGGTTGCGCAACAGGTTGCATGGGTTGTGTTGCCGTGCCGTCAGCCATCTCGGCCAATGGCGTCTCAACCGCTGACACCGGTACCGTAACGGTCTCTGGTTGCATCACTCCCGGCGCTTGCTCCTGGACCTCCGGCGCAATAGCCGGCTCGGGCGCCACTGGTTCTGCCGCAACCGGGGTCGCCAGCGTCTCCGCCTCCCTCGCCCCTTGAGGGAGAGGGCCAGGGTGAGGGGTTTCCGGATGATGGGATGCCGGTTCGGCCGCCAGTACAGGCTCCACCACAACCACTGGCGGCGTCACCGGTACCGGCTCCTGCTCAGGCGCCGCGACGGGAACCGGGTCGGGCAGGGGAACCGCCGTCTCCACCACAACCGGTTCCATCACCACCACCGGCTCTACGGGCACCACCACCGCCACCGGTTCAGGCACCGCCATGACCGGCGGCAGGGAAGGCGACTCCACCACGACTGGATCGGCTACCACTACTACCGGTTCCGGTTCAGCACTTGCCGTCTGACCGCTGATTTCTGACTCCGCGCTCCGGGTCAGCGACACTCCCTTACCCAGCGCCATATCCCGGGCGATCAGGTTTGGCTGGTAGCCAAGTGAGATGCCGTCTGCCTTCCGGGAGTATCGCCTGTCGATCCGGCTATTCGAGCGGGGAATTGCCCAGGCGATTGACGGTGGGGAGTTCGAGCAGGCGTTGGCCCTGTGCGACGAGGCAATCAGCATCGGCATGGGTAAAGCCTACGAGGCCAAGCGGGCGTCGATCGAGAGGATGACATAGTCCGCCCTGTCAGCCAGACCCCGTCATCCCGTTATTCCAATGTCGAGGGGGCGCGGGGGCAGGTCTGGATCACTGCCAACCAGTTCAAGCACCTGGACGATTCCTGGCGCGAAATCCTCGCGTCATATACAGAGCAAGAAAGGACGAAGTAATGAGTAAATCGAAATCGATAGATGTATTGACCGAACCCGAGATCCTGCGGCATACCCAGCGGATCTTGGAACTGCAAAAAGAGGAGCGGAAGGCGCGGGAAGAAATGGGGCGGATTGTGGCTGGGATTGGCGCCGAACTGATCGCCGCCAAAGAGGCGCTCGACAAGACCCCGGACAAGACCGCTTGGCAGCGCTGGCTCAAGGGCCACGTGCATTACTCCGCCGATACTGCGCAGAACTACATGCGGGTCGCCCGGTTCGCCGAAAAAAACCGAAACGTTTCGGTTTTTTTGGGTCTGGATCCCAGTCTCCTGTACAGGATCGCCGGGTTACCCGACGCGATCGCCACCCCGCTCACTCCTGATACGCTGCTGACCGACCCGCGAACTGGGCGGCAAACCGCCCTCAGTCAGATGAGCGCCCGGGAGTTGGACCGAGCACTCGACGCCCTGGAGGGCAAGACGGTCCCACAGAATCCGAAACCGGTCTCCGCGGACATCACGTTGGCAGGTGAGACCCGTGAGGACGCTGCCGCCGACGCCCAGCGAATCATGGGCCTGCTGGCCGATCAACTGGCGGATATCCGCAAACGAAAAGGCTCGTTGACCGGTGCCTCAATGTTATTTCCCGCAAATAGCGCGTAGTGCCGTCTGTTTTTGAGCCGGAGTGAGGA
>JBAWZF010000088.1 GCA_037143175.1 bacterium | reverse complement strand
GGAGAGGTGGCCGAGTGGTCTAAGGCGCAGCACTGGAAATGCTGTGTACCGCAAGGTACCGTGGGTTCAAATCCCACCCTCTCCGCCATTTTCATCAAACGCTTGTAAACATTGACTAATGTTAACATTTCCTCTTCTTGCGCATGCTTATGGATAACGGTACAGAATAACGTTTCCATAAAGGGGATCACCGCCGAGGGCTTTACGAACGCTCGATTGCAATCCCGCCCACCCTCCGCCCTCAACTTATAACCCCTGTTCCTGAGGCTGGCGGAACCGGAACCGCGGCCAGGTCGCGGATGTAGGCGCGCAGGCGGCGGTGGCTGGCGATGGGCGGCTGGACTTCTCGCCGGTGGAATTAAAAGGAGTAGTTAGCATTCATGCAATTCCTGACTATACCTTATTTCTTAAGCAGATCACGAATTTCGGCTAGCAACTTAACATCTGCAGGCGGCTCAACCGGAGTGGCGGTTTTAGCCGCTTCATGCCGATGCAGCGCGTTCATTCCCTTCACCATGAGAAAGATAGCGAACGCCACGATCACGAAGTCGATGACCGTATTAATGAAAAGCCCATAATTAATGGTGGCGACCCCGGCCGCCTTGGCATCAGCCAGAGTTTTGAACGGCCCCTTATCCGGGTCGAGAGCAACAAACAAATTGGAGAAGTCGACACCACCCATAAGCTTTCCAATAGGCGGCATCATGACATCGGTGACCAGGGATGAGACAATTTTCCCAAATGCACCGCCGATGATAATACCGATGGCCATATCCATCACATTACCCTTCATTGCGAACTGCTTGAATTCCTGAACCATGCTCATGATCATTCCTCCGTTTTTGTTTCTTGTTTGCTCTTTGCCTACAGAGATTACTTGACCGGCATTTGACCGGGACCCAGATGCTTGACCTTCCACGGAAGACCATAGTGATTCAATTCTTCCATGAAGGGATCGGGATTGAACTGTTCCACATTAAATACGCCGGCATCACACCAGGCACCGGTCACCACCATTCGCGCACCGATGGCGGCAGGGACACCCGTGGTATAGGAAATTGCCTGAGACTTGACTTCCTTCCAGCACTGGGCGTGATCACAAACGTTATAGATATAGATCTTCCGTTTCTTGCCGTTCTTGATGCCTTCCATCATGCAGCCTATGTTGGTCTTGCCCTTGTAGTTTTTCCCCAACGACGAGGGTTCCGGCAGAATGGCCTTCAGGAATTTCAGCGGAACAACGGGCTTGCCTTCATACATGACAGGATCAATACGGGTCATCCCGACATTCTCAAGCACCCGCAAGTGCGTCAGATATTGTTCACCAAAAGTCATCCAGAACCGGATCCGCTTAAGTCCTTTGATGTTCTTCACGAGGGACTCCAGTTCCTCGTGATACATCAAATACATTTCCTTCGGACCCACCTCGGGGAAGTTGAACGTCTGATGAACCGAAAGGGGGTCGGTGTCCTTCCACTGCCCTTTTTCCCAATACTTACCGCGTGCGGTAATTTCCCGGATATTGATCTCGGGATTGAAGTTGGTGGCAAATGCCTTCCCGTGCGAACCGGCGTTGCAATCGAGAATATCCACGGTATGAATTTCATCGAAATAATGCTTCTGGGCATAGGCACAAAAGATATTGGAGACCCCGGGGTCGAAACCGCAACCCAATACGGCCAGCAATCCTTTTTCACGGAACGCCTTGTGATATTTCCACTGCCACTTGTATTCAAACTTCGCCTTGTTGGGCGGCTCATAATTGGCGGTGTCGAGATAATCCACACCCGTTGCCAGACAGGCCTCCATAATGGATAGATCCTGATACGGAAGCGCGACATTGATCAGGATATCAGGATTGATCTTTTTGATCAGGCGGACAACTTCAAGCGGCTTATCGGCATCAACCTTGGCCGTCTGGATCCTGGTTTTCAGTTGTGCTGCAATAGCCTTGCACTTTTCTTCTGTGCGACTGGCCAGACATATCTCATCAAAAATCTCCGGCATCTGAGCACATTTATGCGTCACCACACCGCCAACACCACCTGCTCCGATAATCAAAACTTTACTCATATATCCACTCTCTCCCGAAGTACCCGAATTGCGCTTCACTCAATACCGACGTGCATACTATCGCCTCACACAAAGAAGGTCAAATGCAGGAATGATCAGGGTTTGCCTGACCGCCAATCAGGGATTACCTGATTGTTAATCCGGATCGGTTGTGTAAAGTCTAGTCCAGCCAACTCAGGAGTAAGTTAGAATGAAATCAAATCAGAATGGGGTCGGAATTGCATCTGATTCCATGCAACGAACCGAACTCCTCGCCGTCATCGCCAATACCGTTCGCGATAGACTTTTCCTTCTCACGGTCGAGGCCGATGGCTTCTTCCGATTTCTTTGCGTGAACGATTCCTTCCTGCTGGGAACAGGACTCACAGAAGAACAAGTAGTCGGCAGGCGTATCGAGGAGGTCGTCCCCTCCCCCTTTCACTCTTTTGTTCAAAGCAAACTCCAGGAAGCCATTCGTGACAACACCACTGTAATCTGGACTGAACACGCCATCCTCCTGCCAGAAAAGCACGAGGGCGAAGTCGCCGTGACACCCATCGAAGACGAATCGGGACGAATCGTCCAACTCGCGGGCGTCATCCGTGATATTAATTTGCGGCGAAATGCGGAAGAAGAAGGCAGAGAACTATCCTGTCATCTTTTACAACTTCAAGATGAGGAACGCCGGCGGATAGGTCGCGAATTACATGATTCCACGGCACAGGAATTAGCCGCGGTCGGGATGAATATCGGGCTGGTGTTGCAGCGTATTGAAGGACGTGACACGACGAATGACGACCTCCTGGCGGACTCCCTTGCCATTGTCGATCAATGCAACCGGGAAATCCGAACCATGGCCTATCTGCTGCACCCCCCCTTGCTTGAAGATGTGGGTTTGGCCGCCGCCTCCCACGAGTATGTCTCCGGGTTTTCGCAACGAAGCGGGATTCAAGTAACCATCGATGTCGGCTCTGACCTAGGCCGTCTCCCCCCCGCGACCGAGCAGGCATTATTCCGTGTTCTCCAGGAAAGTCTGGCCAATGTCCACCGGCATTCAGGAAGCAAGACCGCTAAAATCCGAATCTGGCGTGAAAACGATCGCGTTTTTCTTGAAATCAAAGATCAAGGCAACGGTCTTCCCCCCGACATGATATCCGATGAAAACGGGCGGATTTCAAAGGTAGGAGTAGGGATTGCGGGCATGCGTGAACGCCTGCGCCAACTCGGCGGCCGATTTACAATTGAATCCAATCCTCAAGGCACCACCGTGAGGGCGATGATACAGATAAAAGGGAGCGCCAGATGAAGCCCCTGCGAATATTAATAGCCGACGACCATGAACTCGTCCGGAAAGGGTTACGATCTGTCCTGGACGGCCAGGCGGGGTGGACAATTTGCGGCGAGGCGATCAACGGACGGGAAGCTGTCGAGTTTGCCAGGCAATTAAAACCGGACGTCATAGTCATGGATGTAACCATGCCCGAGCTAAATGGGCTCGAGGCCACACGCCAGATTCTCAAAGAACGAATCAAAACCGAGGTACTGATCCTCACTGTGCATGAATCCGAGCAATTGGTCGGCGAGGTGCTTGCCGCAGGTGCACGAGGCTACATCCTCAAGGGTGACACCACACGCCTTCTGGTCGACGCCATTGAATCGATCTCTCAGCACAAGCCTTTTTTTACAGGAACGGCGTCGGAAGTGGTGTTGGGAGGCTATCTAAGACCTGGGCAACCTGCTCGAAAAGAGTCACGGGCGCTCCCTCGCCTGACTGCTCGCGAACGTGAGATCGTACAGCTTCTCGCGGAAGGCAAAAGCAATAAGGAAGTGGCAACATCACTTGGCGTCAGTGTCAAAACTGTGGATGCGCACCGTGCCAACATCATGCATAAGCTCAACATCCACTCCGTGACTGACCTCGTCCGCTACGCCATCCGTAATAACATCATCGCCGCCTGAGTCCCATCCTTCCTGAATTTCTAGGGTGAATTACCTAGATGACTTTACCGTCATAAATAGGGAATCCAAGAATTTCGAATTTTCATAGCCCGCTCGCATACTAGTCTCATGAAGAGAGAACTAGACATGCCAGCAAAGGGTTCCCTGAACAGCGCAAAGCTCTTTTGCGTCTGGCTTCTGACCCTGGTTTGTCTGGCGCTCGGCGGATCATCAACCTCGCTGGAAGCGGCAACGGTTTCACTTGCCTGGGACCCACCCGTCAACAATACAGACGGCTCTCCCGTGGCCAATCTAGCGGGCTATCGCCTCTATTATGGCACCAACTCACAGGTCTATTTCGGCCAGATCATGGCGGGACTTACCCCAACCGCTACAGTCAGTAATCTTCAGGAAGGCGTGACCTATTACTTCGCCGCCGTCGCCTTCAACGAGACTGGTGTCGAAAGCAGTTATTCGGAAGAGATAACATGGACCCCCAAAGCCCTCGATTCTGATAACGACGGGATGTCAGACAATCAGGAGCAAGCAGCAGGCACCGACCCCAATAATGCCAGCTCAGTCCTGAGCGTAAAGTTGACAAGCGCTCCGTCAGGCGCGGGCCATGTAGTGCAGTGGGCGAGCGTGCCGGGCAAGTACTACAAGGTGCTCCGCAGCACGAATCTGATGGCGAATCCGGCATTCACTCCACTCACCTCGCATATCCAGGGGCTAGGATCTGTCACTTCCTTCACAGACACAGATGTGACCGCCAGCGGATCATATTTTTATAAAATTGAGGTTGAGCTATAGACGGAACAGTAAAGCCTGATGAATACAGAATTACAACTACACCCCCTGCGCACACTCATCGTAGACAACTCGAAGCTCTTCCTGACGTGTTTACAACGCCTGCTCAAAGTGCAGGGAGTGGTGCAGGTAGTAGGCACGGCAGCCGATGGCCGTGAGGCCGTAGAAATGGCCGGAAAGCTCACCCCGGATCTGGTGCTGATGGATCTCCATATGCCCGGCATGGACGGCCTCCAGGCAACGATGTTACTGCGTCAACAGGTACCTGACAGCCGCATCATCATCATGACGGCGAATGAAACGGACTCCATGGCGAGTTTTTGCCGAAACCATGGCGCACACGGCTTTGTTTCGAAGTATCAAATGCTTAACTCTCTGGCGGTTGAGATTGAACGGATATTTCCAGCAGGCACACAAGCCCTGAAGCCGGAAAAGGTGATTAGTCTGAAATAGTATCTTTGGTTCGCTTCATCCAGTTTGGACGAATCAGAAATCGATCCACTCTGAATGTCACACCCAAACAGAGCAGCACGGATACCAGCAAAACTATCGCATTTGGCTCAGGGGTCGCAATTTGATCGTAGCTGAACTCCAGATTATCAACGCCAAAAGTAACTAAACCGATTGAGTCGAGGGGAGTTCTAACGGAAAAGCCTAGCAATGAAACGTTTGTAATAGCATCTTGAAAACTCACGCCAATATTCGTGGATGTCCAACCTGACAGGGTATTAAAACTGACTGAAAGATTCTCCCAACTGGCTGAGGGAGTTGAAAAGACGTATTCCCAAGTGGAGTTCCCTACAGCCGACTTGAAATATAAGGACTGAAGTGAATTAGGCCCAAATCCGAGGTAGTCGAACGAGAGAACCAAGTTGTTATAATCACCGGTATAGCCTACAGCTCCGTTAGCCACACTATCAAAATCGACACCCGGGAATCCTCCAAAGTCAAATTGGATTTGCAGATATCCATTCGGATTCCCATCGACAGGAGAAGCGGTAACCATAGCGCCCCCCCCCCCTACACT
>JBAWZF010000087.1 GCA_037143175.1 bacterium | reverse complement strand
TTTAACGGTCAGGGTTGGCACCCCCCGAGCCCCTCCCCAGTGTCTGAATCGCAGAAACTCTGCCATTCAGGTTCGTTGGCAAAAATCCAGCGATAATATTCGATCCCTTCCAGATTTGCTGAGGCAGCCTCATCGGCAATAACTGTGCACCGGGGATGTAGTTGCAGGGCGGAACCCGTTACCATGGAGGTAATGGGCCCCTCTGTCGCCTTGGCGAGAATGGAGGCTTTACTGGCCCCCGTCACCAGCATAATGGCGCGTTTCGAGTCCAGAATGGAGCCTACGCCCATGGTGATGGCACGGCGGGGAACTTTACTGACGTCATTATTAAACATGGCGGAATTGGCCTGAAGTGTGGATAAAGTCAGAGCCTTTTCCCTTGTGCGGGATCGAAGAGATGAGAGCGGTTCGTTGAAGCCGATGTGGCCGTCATGGCCGATGCCTAGAAGTTGGATATCAATGCCACCCCGCTCCAAAATGGCGTGTTCATAACGTTGACACTCGGCCTCGAGGTCCGGGGCCGTTCCATTGGGTAGATAGGTATTCTTCAGGTTAATATCGATTTTGCTGAAGAGATGCAGATTCATGTAGTGCCGATAAGAGCCAGGATGCTCCGCAGGGATCCCAATATATTCATCGAGATTGAAGGTTCGGCAACTTGCAAAACTAAGCCCTTTTTCTATATGCATACGGGCGAGATGTCCGTAAACGGATTCCATTGTGCGGCCAGTGGCGAGGCCCAAAACGAGATCCGGCTTGCGCCGGATCTCGCGGGCAATGACGCGGGCGACCATCAAGGCCGCCGTATCACTATCAGGTTGAATAATTATTTCCATGCTTTAAACGTTGAATTCCTTGGCGTTCACCTCGGATGACACCATTACTTTACGGTCGGACAGAACATTTTTCAAGCCTTCCTGTTCATCCATTCCGGATATCAAGGGAAGGGCAATCTGCCCGCCTGCAATCGCGGATTGCTGCATGGCCAACATGATCTCGGCACCCTTGAAGGCGCTGTCGAATTGGCAGGGATGCGTTTTAATTCCGTCCAGCCAGTCGGCCATATCCTGGATATAAGGCGGCATATCGAGGTCATAGTTCATAACGCCTTCGCCGCTCTGAGCACCGTCGCGCTTGGTTACCGCGCGCCAGCCGCCATTGGTGAGCACTTCAGCGAACCCTTCGGTTCCCTGGGCACCCATACGGCATTTGCCCCACCATTTCGCTACTTCAGGTTGGTCGGGTGCCCCGGCGCCACATTCATAAATGCCGCGCACGCCGTTGGCGTACTGCACGAACCCAGCAATGTGATCGGGTGATGGATGGTTGTCCGTGAGCTTGCCGCGGCCGGCGGCCTGTCCCATGACCCAGGTGGCATCGGCCTCATCATTAAACCAGCGGGTATAATCGATGAGATGCGACAACATATGCGTCATCCAGCCCGTGGCGGAGCCGTACACGGTGTGTACGCGGCCCAGTGCGCCGCTGGCAATAATATCCTTAACTTTGCGATAATGAACACCATAGCGGTGTTGATGGCTCACAACTGCCTTGATCCCAGTCTTGGCGAGCAGGTCACGGATGACGAGCAATTCCTTGCTGGTTAGTGCGACAGGCTTCTCAAAGGCGATCAGTTTGGCGCCCCCTTCGATGGCGGCCTTGATCATAGGAGTGCGCAGATTGGGCATCGTGCAGAAGCAGAAGACATCGGGCTTCAGCTCTTTTGCGAGTGCGGAGACGTCCGTGCCGGTTTTGACGCCACCGCCGATTTTGGCGGCGGCAGCGTCCAGCTTGGAGGCGTCAATATCGCACAGGCCGGTCACTTTGAAGCGGGGATTGGCCTGAAAGGCGGTGGCATGATGCATGCCGCGTTTTCCCGCTCCAACGACCATTGCTGTGTATTGTTTTGCCATGAATGTTAACGCCCCTTAGGAGTTGGCTTTATCCCATTCCATCACCTTGCCAATGGTGTAGTCCACTTCGGCTTCGGTCAGTTCCGGGAACATCGGCAGGCTGATGCAGGTCGCTGCGTTATGTTCGGCGTTGGTCAGGGAGCCGACGGTGCGGGCACCCTTGCCCCATGGATAACCCGCTTGCTGGTGGATTGCGATGGAGTAGTGCGTCTTCGCATCCACGCCGTTTTCGTTCAACCACTTCAGGAAGGTGTCGCGTTTTGCGGGGTCCTTGACCTCGATAACGTACAGGTGCCACACGTGGCGGTAGCCCGGCTTCTGGTACGGCAGGTCGAAGGCCTTGGCACCCTTAAGGCCCTTGGTGTAGTGCTCGGCCAGTTTGATGCGGTTGTTGTTCCACTCGTGGATGTGTTTGAGTTTGGCGCTCAGGATGCCGGCCTGGATGTCGTCCAAACGGCTGTTGAAGCCGAAGCTGTGCACGTTGCGGGCGGGAGAGCCGTGGGCGCGGAGCAGCTTGGTCACGCGGTTGACCTGTTCGTTGTTGGTGACAATCGCACCGCCATCGCCGAAGCAGCCCAGGTTTTTCTGGATGATGAAACTGGTAGCCACGGCATCGGAGAGCTCGCCGATCTTGAAGGTATCGCCCGCCGCGTCAATGGCCTGGGCGTTATCTTCGATGACCCAGAGCTTGTACTTGTCGGCGATCTTTTTGATCGCAGGCATGTCAGCGCACTGCCCGTACAGATGGACCGGCATAATGCACTTCGTCTTGCGGGTGATGGCTGCCTCGATCTTGGCGGGGTCGATGCACTTGGTCTTGGGATCGCAGTCAATCATGACTACGGTCGCGCCGGCGATCCAGATGGCTTCCGCCGTGGCGAAGAAGGTGTTGGCGTTGGTGATGACTTCGTCGCCTTCGCCAATGCCCAGGGCCATCAGGGTCAGCCAGAGGGCGTCCGTGCCGTTACCGCAGGGGATGGAGTATTTCGTGCCGGAAAAATCGGCGAATTCCTTCTCAAACTGCTTGTTCATGGGGCCGTGGACATACTCGCCACTCTCAATGACCGTTTTGATATTGGCATCAATTTCTGACTTGATGTTGTTGTACTGGCGGACGTGACCGTAGAATGGAACTTTCATTTTTTCTTTCTTTCCTCTTTGTTGTTTTAACTAATGGTTGAGAGAATGTTTACTTGCCAAGCCGCGTCGATAATTTCTTTCGGACATCGCCTTCAAAAGCTTTGATATGGCTGGCGACGAACTCGATGATATTGTGTGACGGGTCGGTAATCAGGGGCGTCAGATCCATGCCGAAGATTACATGAGTGGCCTTGTCCGTGGCATGGGATTCAAAAAAAGTGGCATTCGCCTGACGGCGGCCCAGGGTGGCGAGGTCATAGCGCTTGCCGCCGGCGATTTGAGAGTCAAATACGCCGTTGACGGCTGCTGCGAGATTTTCATGCCGGCTTACGTCCATGACCACCTTTTGGGAATCGTTCATCCAGTCCAATCCGCGCCAGATTTCAGAGCCGATTACTTTTTGCGGGCGCTGGTCGGCGGGGAGTTCCCGGATCGCTTGAATGGTTGCAATGACGACGCCGAGGTGGGTGTCGTGTTTATCGGCAAGATTATGGGTGTAGACGACTTGGGGCCGGGTGGCCGCGAGGATCTCCTTCAGGTCATTTTTCACCAACTGGTCGGAGGGGCTTTTGACGGCACTGCTTGGGACATTGAGTTGAATCATCACGCCGTAGTGGCCCACTGTGGCGGCCGTGTTCTGCTCTTCCTGCCGGACGGTCATCATTTCAGCATCGGAGAACTGGCCGTACGGGCCGATCCGTGAACTGCCACCCCCGTTGGTGCAGGTCACACCTCCAAACCACAAGTCTCTGCTGTGATAACATTCCAGAATTCCGTGGAAGGCCATGAATTCAAGATCATCCTGATGGGCGCCGATTCCCAGATGCGTAATCCGCTTGAGGGCTTCGGCTTCAGGCTTTTGATCGGGTACAAATACTTTTGCTGACGGGCTCAGTAATTTCATCGATTTTATCCCTTTATCATCGGAAGACTCGCTGCGGCAACCGCTTGTCCAATGCGGCGGCTTTTTTCGTCCGGCACAACGATTTGAATACGGTTAGCAATCTCCGGGAATTCCAAATTCAAAACCTCACGAGCTTTGGCAAGAATGATGTCTCCGCCAGCGCCAGTTGTGACACGGCCCAGGATCAGGATATTTTTGTATTCGTAGAAATTGGCATAATGGGGAAGGGTGTAGCCCAAATATACGCCGATGGTTTCGTAAATCTTTACCGCCCGCGGGTCACCCTTGGCCATTAATTCCTGAACCATTTTCAAGCGTTCAGGGAGCCCCATGCCGGATGGGGCTTCGATGCCGGCAGCGGGCAGCAGCTTGTTTACGGCTTGCTGGGAAAAGTAGAGTGCCCCGACGCCGTGATCGCCGGACCATTCGTCAGCAGGTGCGCTGGCATTATAGTCCACGGGGGCAAAGGCCAGCTCGGAAAGCCAGCCAGTCATGCCGCCCTCGGGGTTCATGTAGCCCCCTGCCTCGCTGGAGCCCATGGCCACGCCAAGCATGGCGGTGGTGTTGAGAGACATGGCGCCCGCCAGCGCGGTGACATCCCCGTCATTGACGACTTCCATGGGAACGTTCCAGACCTCGCGGAGACGCAGGAAAATATTTTTGGCCTGATCAAACTTAGAGGCCGGTACTGCCCGGAATAATGAGGCAACCATGATCCGGTTGTTGACGATAACGCCGGCAGAGCTTCCCCCGATGGCGTCGACGCGGGGTAATTTGGCCGCTGCTTTCTTAAACCCTTCATTGATCAGGGTGAAATGATAATTCGGGTCAGGCTGATTTTTGGGATCCCATGGAAATTCGTCGGTATAGACGGCCTCACCGTTCAGAACGGCCGAAATTTTGTAATCGCTGGCCCCGAGATCAAAGCCGATACGGCAGCCATCCAGGTGCCCGCCCACAGTGGTGCTCATCTCGCGGGCGGCAGGAACCTTGTCGGCTTCGGTCAGCACGACTTCAAATGGCTTTTCGTAAACCTTACTCATCAGGTCTACATCGAAGGCACGTACCCCAGTGGTTGAATAACACTGTTTAATATACTCCCCGATGGCCTTGGGACCCCCGAAATGAATTTTCCACCCCCCGCGAGCCCACAGGATGAATTTTATAATACGCTCCACATAAAGCAGGGTATCGGGATTGGTATCGGGCTTGACGATTGTGGTGTAACGTGAAAGGAAACCTTCTTCCCGTTCCAGTCCGAGGATGAGGAGGACGGCCTGTCCGGAGGCTTTCGCTTCATCGATATAGCTTTGATTGAAGACAATAGCTGGCTGGAATCCCGGATCAAGCGGTGCTGGAATCGCAAGTTTTCTTTTCATGAAATCCACTTTTATCACGTGATAAATTGTTTTGCACGAATATTTGTGTTTTTTTAGGGTGAAACTATTCGAGACGGCGGGTGGATTCCCTGATCACTAGTTTGGGCTCCAGGATAAGGTGTTGGGATTCTCGCTTAGGATTCGCTTGCCGCTCGGTGAAGAATTGCCAGGCGGCCGTACACATGTCTTTGACTGGCTGAATCAGAGTTGTCAGGGGATATTCCAGATACTCCGTATCCTGGATTCCGTCGCACCCCATTAACGCCACGTCGGATGGAACATGCAAGCCCATGTCGCACAGGCCGCGATAGACGCCAACCGCCACGTCATCAGAATGACAGAATATCGCCTCCGGGCAACCCTGTTTGCCGACATAATCTTGAATCAATTGCCGCACAATGGGGCGTTGGAAGTCAGAGAGTGGATAATAGATGAATTCCGGTTTGAGTCCGGCCTGTTTCATGGTTTGCAGATACCCGTTACGGCGATCCTGTTCGTTGATTCCTTTTCGCACGAAAGTCATGTGGGCAATCCGGCGGCATCCTGTCGCGATGAGGTGGCGTGTGGCGTCAATGGCACCGCTCAGCAGGTCTACTTTTACGAAATCGGTTTTAGGGCAGCATTGGGCGCCCATACTGATGAGGGGGATGTTGGG
>JBAWZF010000086.1 GCA_037143175.1 bacterium | reverse complement strand
GTCCTGCATGGGAATGAACAGTTCGGTCGCGCTACCGCGCGATTGAACTGCTCTTCAATGTCTTCAATCTGGATCCCCTCCTTGGAGGGGCAAGGGTTGGGTTGTATTTTTTGGTAGTCAATTCCAAAGAATTTATCCTGCTGACGTTATCAGGCTCAAATCAGAATCCGCGGTAGCATTCGATAATTATTATTGCTAAACTGTTTAGCATGAGTAATTCAGCAACAATCAGGGATGTCGCCAGAGCCGCTGTGGTTTCAATCTCAACAGTCTCGTTTGTGGTCAATGGGAAGGCCGACAAGTATCGGATCAGCCACTAGACGCAGGCTCCACGCTCCTCGCTTCCAATGCGCCTCCCTCAACAACCGAACAACCCAACAACCCAACAACTAATCCGCTGGTGATCGCAGAATCAGGGGCGGTGGAATAACTCTGTAGCTAAATTTAATTTGACTATATATACTGTGGCTGTCTTAATACGAGCAATGCACAAGGGCTATGTCCAGAAATAATGATCCTAAGCGGTAACCGATAATAATATCTCTGGCACGAAAGGAATTCACTCCATGATGAAAAAGGATCTGGCCATTTTTGAGGGACACGAAATCCGTCGCATTTACGACGAGAAGACCGAAACTTGGTTTTTCTCCGTTGTGGACATCATTCAGGTTCTGACTCAACAGTCTGATTTTCAGGTGGCCAGAAAATACTGGAACAAGCTGAAAGAGCGCTTAATGAAGGAGGGAAATCAGTCGGTGACAAACTGTCACCGACTGAAATTGGCCGCTGCTGACGGTAAGAATTATCTCACAGATGTCGCCAGTGCTGAAACTCTTTTGCGACTTGTTCAGAGCGTCCCTAGTCCCAAGGCCGAGCCCATCAAACTCTGGCTCGCAAAAGTTGGTTATGAGCGCATGCAGGAGATGTCTGACCCGGCCCGTGCGCTTGAACGAGCCCGCGCTACTTGGCAGAGTCATGGCCACAGCGAAAAGTGGATTCAGCAACGTATGACCGGTCAGGAGACCCGCAACAAACTCACCGACTACTGGGCCACGCACGAGATCAAGAAGGGGGATGAATACGCCATTCTCACCAATCTCATCCATCAGGAATGGAGTGGGGTCAGCGTCAATGCCCACAAAGATATGAAAGGTCTCAAGACCCAGAATCTCCGTGACCACATGAGTGAGGCCGAACTCATCTTCACAGCACTCGCCGAACTTTCTACCCGACAGATCGCCGAGACCATCGCCGCAACCGGCATGGCGGAGAACCAGACTGCCGCGAAGACCGGAGGCAGGATTGCTCAACGTGCCAGAGTGGAACTTGAGGCCGAGACCGGAAAACAAGTGGTGACCGGCGAAAATTACCTGCCGCCAGGCAAGACCAAAATACTCCGACGGCAAGGATGATCTGAAATAAGGGAGTGCCATGGGGACAGAAAATATGATTGAACTGATCAGTCCAGGCGTTCGCTCTATCGCTGCAACGAGAATCTAACATGTGCGCCACGGGCGCATCCGCCTGTGGCGGAGATGTACAAGATATGCAGGGGGAAATGAAGGGAGCGTGAGCCCCGATCTACGCGCTCAACGGACGACTGAATCGTGTAACCCTAAAGATGACCGAATCTCAGTGCGGCAGCGCTTCATGATTTTCACGGCTAATCGGACTTTTGAATCCACTCCTTAAGAACGGCGGTCATGGAGGACTTGTCCTTCCCCTAAAATAGTTCGTAGAAAAATATCGCCCATAGCCAGTCGTTTACTGACTTCTGACGGGCGGCGCACGATTAAGTCCAATGGAAACGTTCGATTAAGTTGTATGTCAATCGCAACAGCCTGCTCGACATCCTTGCGCATAGGGTGCTCCATGATAACCAGCATGTCTACGTCACTGTCATCGCCCGGATTTCCCCTGGCATAGGATCCGAATAGAATAACTCTTTCTGGCGCAAATTGACGCGCCAGTGCATTCACATATTTCTTGATGTCTTTTCGGGCAACCATGATTTTATAGTACAGTCAGTTAGTAAAAAATCCATGAAAAATTGAGGGCGGACTAAATAATCGAGGAGGAATGAGATTTTTTTCACTGCCCGGGAGTTACGGTTATTCGGGGGTGGCGGCCAGTTCTGTCAGTAATATCGGGAGCAGTTTGGGTACATGAACTTGAACGGCATCCCATATGATTTCAGCATCCACCGAGTCGTAGCCGTGAATGATGCGGTTACGTAATCCGACAATCCGGCGGATGTCAGGAATGGATTGGGACAGGCCTACGTTCAATAATTCAGCCTTGCTTAATGCTTCCCCGAGAATCTCAAATTGGCGTTCAACACCCGACCGCAGCAAAAGACTGTCGTTGTATTTCTCAGGCGTGATGCCATTCGTGAAGGACTGGATGGCGCGGCAGGCCTCATGGCATCATAGAGACGCTGCTTGAGTTCGATGCTCATAGAGAAGTTCCCTTGTAACGGCAAGGACCTTTTGGAAATAGGGATTGCGGATTGAACGCTGGGTGACCAAGTCCACATGCCGGCCAAAAAGTTTTTCCAGGGCTTCGGCAAAATCAAGATAACGATTTAACAAACCGGGGGCTGACCGGTTTTCAAATTCAATCATGAAGTCCAAATCGCTGGAATTGGGATTGAATTTTCCAGTGGCGGCTGACCCGAATAACTCAAGCCGTGCCACCTGAAATGTCCGGCATAAGCCCTCAAGCTCAGTTTGTTTCTGTTTAACCAGCTCAATCATGCTGATAATATAAGTTTTGTTTGCCTTTCTTTCAAGATAAGAAATCCTGGAGAAATATGTTTGAACAGATCTGCTCAGCAATTCACGCTTAGGCATTAGTCACTGGAAGAGTCACCTTGGGCGCAGATGCCGCCGGGACGTCGGCGTCCACCTGGGTTGCCCTCCTCCCCGGACTCCTGATTGCCGCAAAGAGATTCAAACATCTGCGCCCGCGGGCGCATCCGCCTGTGGCGCAGATATACTGGATGCAAAGGATAATTTGGCCCATATATCAGGTCAAATCAGAATCCGTGATAGCATTTACTATTTCTTTATGCTAAACTGTTTAGCATGAGTAATTCAGCAACAATCAGGGATGTCGCCAGAGCCGCTGGGGTATCCATTTCTACAGTCTCGTTTGTGGTCAATGGTAAGGCCGACGTAACAACTCAGGTCGTTAGGAGCCAGAATCCAGAATAAATACTCCCGTATCCGGTGTTCGGGTAGTTGGTCTCTATATATGGACCTGCAGCCGCCGAGGACGTCGGCTGCCACCTGTGCTTTGCTCTCCTAGGACGAGATTTTATATATCATGATAAAGTCTACTTACCTGTTTCGTAAAGCCAGAGTTTAGATCAGTCCTGTGAGTTCGGCCACGCGAGGCATCACGCCAACGCTCCCATCTCTCGCCCCAGCCGCAAGTAACCCATCTTCACGCCCGCTCCTCACCCGCTATCTTCCGTCCCCGCCGCCAAAATGCGAATTGCGGCCAAACTTGACCTTCGTGCCGGATTTTTACATACTCTAACACATGAAAACGATGTTTCGGGCCGATCTCAACGGGCGTGTGCCAATACCCTCAGATGAGCGATTTCTTATCCATGACCAGAACCCGTTTGAGCTTCGTCGCGTGCGCGTTAGCGCTGAACGCGAGGTAGCCTATGATTCACCCGATCATCTTATCCCTTGGGGTACTCGCCGCGACAACAGCCGCCATCGCCGTTTCAATCAGAAGCTCTACCAGTTGTTTGGCGAGGAACGGCCGCCATTGTGGGTGCTTGATCTCGGATGTTCCGGCGGCGGTTTCGTAAAAGATTGCCTCGATGATGGCTGTATGGCCGTTGGCATCGAGGGCAGCGATTTTTCCAAGCGGTTACGTCGCGCCGAGTGGCGAACGATTCCTGAGCATCTATTTACAGCGGATATCACCAGGAAATTCGACATTTTTGGCGAATTCCCGGCGGAGGAAAAACGGCTCAAATTCGACGTCATCACGATGTGGGAAGTGTTGGAGCACATTCACGAACGCGATATCAGCTCTCTTGTTGAAAATGTGAAGAAGCATCTTCGCCCGGGTGGTCTCTGGATCATGAGCGTGTCGTTGTGCGACGATTTCCACAAGGGCGTGAATCTCCATCAAACTGTGAAGCCAAAGACCTGGTGGGTTGAGAAACTGGAAGGGCTTGGCCTGCGCTGCGTGGATGCGTACGTGAAATACTTCAACCACCAATTCTTGCGTGGGCCGAATGACACTTTCCTCCCCGGTTTCCATCTTGTCGCCACGCTCGATCCGGAACTCGCACCGCCGATTCCCAAAGAGCGGCTGATCTTCCGCCTATATGATAAATGGCACGGCAGCAGGCCACAGCGAATGCTTCGGTTTGCGGTCTACGGGTGTTGATCCGGCGAGGCTTCAGTTCAGTGTTAGCACGCTCAAGTGCCGTGATCGGCGGCCGCATCTCTAGCGATCAGGATCATACCCCCTTGGGTTGGAATCGATCTCAGATTCTCTACAAATACGAAAATGTTTCACGAATTTATCATGGGGCATGGTCTCTTTTGGTGCGATTGCAATATTATGCAATCGCACCCTGCGCCCGATGTTTCTCCATCCTCGCTATTGACAGTCAGTAGGCTGATCCCTATAGTTTGCAATCTTTCCGGGCGATTAGCTCAGTTGGTTAGAGCACTACCTTGACATGGTAGGGGTCGTAGGTTCGAGTCCTATATCGCCTACCAGCCTAATTTTAGGCTGGTACCTTCCCTAAGAGCCGATATTTGACACTCCAAAACGGCAGGTTCGTTCCAAAATGGGGTGGTTTTCACCATTGCAGGGGCGAGGTGACAAGCCAAACTCACTCTGATCAATACCCTGAGATGTCTTGAACGGGAATACGGGATATGTGATATTTACCTAAGTGGATCCTTGTGAGGGAACATTATGACAATTAATCAATTTATCGAAATCGACCCTAGGCGTTGCAACGGGAAGCCCACAGTGGCAGGGACCCGGATTCCCGTCACCGTTGTGATTGATCAACTGGCGGATGCCGGATCGATTCAGGCATTGTTGAACCGTTACCCTGAACTCACCCATGACAAGGTGGTGGGGGTACTGAGTTACTGCAACGCCGTGATTGATCATACCGAACTGGAATTGGCCACCGCGTGAACCGTCCCAAACTGCTCCTTGATCAGATGATCGACGCTCAAGTCGCGATTGCCCTTGACCAACAGGGGTGGGATGTCGTCAGGGTTTCAGAGTTGGGACTGGCGACAGCGGATGATGATCAGATACTCGCCATGGCCATTTCACAGGATCGTGTGCTGGTCACACTTGATGAGCATTTCGGTGATTGGGCTGTGCTGCCATTGGAATCACATCCGGGAGTGGTCAGGCTGAAGGTGAGCCCGACGACAAGTCCGAATATTCTGGCCTTGCTTGTCCCCTTCCTGAATGAGCACAAAGAGCGTTCCTATGTCGACCACCTGGTCATCGTGAAACCATCATCGAATCGATGGATCCGAACCAGCAGGTAAAGATGCATGCCCAAAGTTTGTGACATGGTGAGAATCCAGATGCTTCTACAATGAGAAATCACATGAGCCTATTCAACGTTTCCGCAGTTTGCCTATTCCTTGTGCTAAATATTCAGGGAAGTGTTGCGGGTGCCGACTCTGTAAAACCTTCAGCGGAACAAGTCCAGCAATGGCTAAAGGAGGCAGAAAAAGGGGAGGCCAAAGCTCAATGCGAACTCGGTGCATGCTATTTATGGGGAAAAGGCGTCGGTCAAAGCTTTCCGGATTCGGAGAAATGGTTCCGAAAATCAGCAGAACAAGGCAATGATGACGCCCAATTCTATGTCGGTTTCTTCTGTTCTCTCAATCTTGATGCAGGCCAGAGATTATCAGAGTCGGTTGAGTGGTTTCGCAAAGCTTCTGAACAGGGAAATCCGAAGGCTCAGAACTGTCTTGGTGTAGCCTATGCCAAAGGCGAAGGTGTTAAGTGTCCTTTAGGTCTTCTGTGAAACCGGTGTAATAATGGGGTGGGTCGGACTCGCTTTGCAGAATGTAAACGTAAAAGAATGTTTTCATTGTGGCGTGCCGAGGCGTAATTCGCAGCGTTAGCCCGGCTTCATTAATTCGCTAACGCGCATTAATTATGCCGCGCCAGTCTTCATTCTTCGCTGCGCTGCGAATGAAGACTGGCGCACCTGGCAGGAATCGAACCTGCAACCTTCTGATTCGTAGTCAGATGCTCTGTCCAATTGAGCTACA
>JBAWZF010000085.1 GCA_037143175.1 bacterium | reverse complement strand
GAACAGTTCGGTCGCGCTACCGCGCGATTGAACTGCTCTTTTTAGGATAAATCAAGCGCCGGCTCACATTTCAAAGGCCAATATTCATAAGCTTTAGCACAAGATCACCCCAGCCCCAGCAAGGTGATTTCTGATCGGCAAAAGGCGCGAATGTCCAGCAAGAAGACGTCGATGCGCCGGAGTTTTCAGCGGCGAGACGCCGCTGCCACTTTAATTCCTTTGATCCCGTTAAAACCGGTATGAGACGCCGACCGAAATGACAGGATATAACTTGAAGGCACTGGCATCGTCTTGAATCTTCGCCACTTCGTTGGCTAACGCCTGATCCACATACGGCTGAAGGGCGGGATCAGAGGCGGTCGCGGTCGCGGAAACCTTGGGTTCGCCTTGGAACATGACACCGAAATCACACGCAAAATGCCAGTGGCCGTCTGCTCCGACAGCATTGCCATAACCGATACCAACATAAGGCGCCAATTCGTTAAAAGTCACCTGCCCGCTGCATTCACTCAATCTGTATTCCTGCCCATCCAAAGTAACACTCTCGTTTAGGTCGGCGTTCAATTTGAACTTATTCTTATTGATCAGTCCACCGCCACTGACACGGAAGCCACCGCCAAAGACATAAAGATCAACGAGCGCGCCATAAGAAAGCCAATCCATATCGGATTTAAAGGATCCTTCATCGAGATTCAGTGAAGGGCCCGCACTCATCATGTTCACACCGAAACGGAACCCCAGATAATCGCTGGCCCCCACGGTGGCCTCCAAACCACCTCCCAAAGTGCCGGCCTTGACCGTCAAGCCAACCCCGCCGGCCGATGTCGCGGCTTCCTGTTTCGGTTCAGCAATCACCACAGCCGGCTGCTTCACAGGCGTCACAACTGATTTCGTTGGCGCTACAGGAGACTTCACCTTCGTTGTGACCACCGGCACCACATTCGTCTTTACCGTCGCAGGAGTCGGGCTCAACGCCCTCGGTGTCAGCTTCGCAGGAGCCGCCATCAATTCCATCGCCATACCTATCGCCACTAAACTGACCACCAGTAATCGTTTTTTCATATCGAACTCCTTGTCTAAACAGTAACTATGTGGGCTTTGCTGTCGGCATGATGGCGGACATCCCGGCCTTCCACCACAAAAATAGTAATTTCGGCAATATTGGTCGCATGATCCCCAATCCGCTCCAGATACCGGGAGATCAACAGTAAATTCAGTGCTCGCGAAACAGAGGCGGAATCCCGTGTCATAAACTCAGTCAATTCCAAAGTGATGGCATCCTTCAAGTCATCCACCCGATCATCACGCAATAATACTTCCCGGGCCAGCCCGACATTCCTGTTCACAAAGGCATGAAGACTGTCGCGCACCATCCCCTGAGCAATGACAGCCATTTCCGGAATGACCTTAAACGGCTTCAATGGCGGCTCTTTGAGTAAGAGCGCTACCTTCTGGACGATATTTACCGCCTCATCAGCCAACCGCTCAAGTTCGGCATTTGTCTTGGCTGCCCCCATGATGAAACGAAGGTCACCAGCCGCGGGCTGATGCAAGGCGATCAAGGTCAGACAAGTCTCATCGATCTCAATCTGCAGATGATTGACCTGTTCTTCCCGTTGCCACACAGGGGTCATCAATGCCGGATTCCGATCCACCACCGCCTTCACGGCATCCGCGATCATCACCTCCGACATCGCACTCATCTTAATGAGCTGATGCTTCAATGCTTGTAAACTTTCGTCAAAATGCCGTTCCATTGTGTGGTCCTTTCTATGGACACTCTACTCTCTCACCCATACCGTCCGCTGACATAATCTTGCGTTCGAATATCCCTTGGACTTGTGAAGATTCCGGCTGTTTGCCCGAATTCTATCATTTCGCCTAAGAGCATGTAACCGGAATAGTCAGAAATTCGCGCCGCCTGCTGCATATTATGCGTAACAATCACAATCGTGTAGTCCGCCTTGAGATCGAGCATCAATTCCTCAATTCGCCCGGTGGAAATCGGATCGAGCGCCGAACAGGGCTCATCCATCAATATCACTTCGGGCTCAACCGCCAGCAACCTTGCGATACAGAGCCGCTGCTGTTGATCCAACGGCAATTCCAGTGCGGAATGTTCCAGCTTATCCTTCAGGTTATCCCACAACGCCGCCGCACGGAGACTACGCTCCACAATCTCGCTCACCCGATGCCGGTCATTCAGCCCGGCGACCTTCAGCCCGAAGGCCACATTGTCATAGATCGAAAGAGGAAATGGATTCGGCCGCTGAAAGACCATCCCCACGCGCTTACGCAACGCGCAAACATCCATATCGGAATCGTAAATGTTTTTTCCTTCCAATAAGATCGTTCCGGTTACGCGAACGCTGGGAATCAGATCGTTCATCCGGTTCAAGGTGCGCAGCAAGGTGGATTTACCACAGCCAGATGGGCCAATGAGCGCCGTAATGTGCTGCCGCCTCACCTCCATCGGCACCACCTTAAGTGCCTGAAATTCCCCGTAAAAAAGGTTCAGATCCTTAACCGTTATAACCATCTCATTGTTCATCCGAACCTGCCAGTCACATAGTCGTTAGTTCGCACGTCGCGCGGAACCGTGAATATCTGCTCGGTATTACCGTATTCCACCATCTCACCCGAAAGGAAAAAGGCCGTCTCATCGGCGACCCGCGCCGCCTGCTTGGTATTGTTGGTCACCAGAATGATGGTATAGCGCGATTTCAAAATCGTCAGTGCCTCTTCAATCTTCGCCGTGGAGATGGGATCCAGCCCCGAACAGGGCTCATCCAGCAAAATCACTTCCATCTCCTCCATGGCTAACACCCGGGCCAAACACAACCGCTGTTGCTGCCCGCCGGACAACCGGAGACCCGACATCTGGAGCCGATCTTTGACCTCATCCCAGATAAACGCGGATTTGAGACTGCGCTCAACAATTTCATTGAGCCGGGTCCGGTCACGAACTCCCGACAGGCGTGGCCCATACACCACGTTCTCATAGATGCTCATCGGCAAGGCCACCGGCAAGGCGAATAACATGCCCACCCGTTTACGCAGGCTTACCACATCAAAATCCGGGTGATATATATCCTGCCCATCCAACAACACCCGCCCCTCCACATGCATTTCCGGCACCAGATCATTCAGCCGATTCAAGGCTCGCAGAAAGGTCGTCTTCCCCGCTCCGGACGGACCGATAATGCCTAAAATCCGATGAGCCCGGACCTCAAGGTTGAGCCCGCGCAACGCCTCATCCTTTTCATGATAGACATGAAAATCCGTTACGGAGATTTTAATGGGGTGGAGTGGGATCATCTTGCCCTCCTGGAAATAAACCGGTGCATCATCCCATATGCGGCCAGATTGACCAACAACACGGAAAGAATCAAAACAGCGGCGGTAGCATACGCCTTTTCGTCCGAAATTCCCTCAGTGGCAAGAATGTAAAAATGGACCGACATGGTCCGCACCGAGTCAAATACCGAGGAGGGCATCCGTAGCGACGACCCTGCGGTAAAAATCACAGCCGCCGTCTCCCCGATAGAGCGACCGATCGCCAACATCACGCCGGTAACAATACCAGGCAAGGCATTGGGCAGCACCACTTTGAGGACTGTCTCCCACCGGGTTGCGCCCAGCGAAAAACTAACCTCCCGATAGGAATTCGGTACGGACCGGATGGCTTCTTCCGAGGTCCGGATAATCGTGGGGAGCACCATGATCGCCAGCGTCAATCCACCTGACAACAGACTCCACCCCATCTTGAGCATCACGACGAAAAAGATAAAGCCAAAGAGTCCGAATATGATCGAGGGAATACCTGCCAGGCAGTCGGTGCCAAACCGTAACGCACGGGTCAGCTGCGTTTCTCGCGTGTATTCGCTCAGATAGACGGCCGTCCCCACGCCAAGCGGAAACGCTATGGCGACCGCCACAAGTGGCAATAACACCGTCCCCACGAGGGTTGTGAAGATGCCGCCCGCACGCCCCATATCCTTTGGCGCTGAGAGCAGGAACTCTGCATTCACACCCGGCAACCCTTTGCTCAGCACAAAACCAATAATAAAAACAAGAATCACTACGGTAAGAAACGTGGCCGTTCCAAGAATCGCCACGGCAATAACCTGGGTTATTTTAGGAGGGATTCTCATTTCTTGCGCACCCTGCTTTTAATGGCGGATAAGGCAATGGCGTTGAGAATCATAATGACTACAAAAAGCACCACCCCGGTGGCAAACAAAGCCTCCCGCGCGAGCCCCGTGGCGTTGGCCATCTCAAGGGCGATATTAGCCGTCAAGGTCCGTACAGGATCGGTAACCGTCTGGGGAATTTTTACCGTATTGCCAGCCACCATAATCACGGCCATCGTCTCACCCAGGGCGCGCCCCATGGCCAGAATGATGCTGGCGATGATCCCAGAGCGGGCCGCCTTGATGATCACCATATGCACACTCTGCCAGCGGGTCGCCCCCAGCGCGAGAGCTCCCTCACGGTACGAATTCGGAACGGCCGCAATCGCATCCGTGGAAATACTGATCACCGTCGGCAACACCATAATCCCCAGGATAATCGCAGCGGCCAGAACCGATAACCCCGGACCGCCCATGTAGGAGCGAATCATCGGAGCCAGCACCATGACTCCCAGAAAGCCAAATACCACCGAGGGAATACCGGCCAGCAATTCAATGGTCGGCTTAATCACCCGCATCACCGACTTGGGTACAAATTCGTTGAGAAAAATCGCCCCGGCGACCCCTAAAGGCGCCCCGATGAGCATGGCCCCGAATGTCACATAAAGGGAGGCGACAATCATCGGGTAGATCCCGAATTTTCCCGCCTGTGGATTCCAGTCGGAGGAAAACAGGAAGTCCTTCAACCCCACCTTGAACATGAAGGGGACACCTTCCTTCAAGATGAATACCGCAATCAGCAGGAGGCTGGCCAGCGCCGAAAACGCCACCAGCATCAAGCTGTACTTCGCTATTTTTTCACCATTAAACTTCACTTTGCCCTGATCAGCCCATTCTTATGAATCAATTCCTGGCCTTCGGCGGACATGACATAGTCCAGAAATGCATTGCAGGCAGGCGTGGCATCCGCCTTGGTCAACAGAAATATCGGACGCACCAACTTGTAGGTCCCGGACATGATGGCGTCTTCAGTACAGGGCGCACCATCCACTTTTAACGCCTTGATCCGCTCACTGATCAGCCCATGCGATACGTAACCAATGGCATTCGCATCTTTGGCGACCGTCTCACGCACCGTACCATTTGCATTCTGAATCAGGGCATTGTCCGTCAAGTTCACATTCCCGACAATCTGCTCAAAAGAGGAGCGTGTTCCCGACCCCGCCTCACGTGACACCACAGAAATCGAATGATCCACCCCTCCCACTTCTTTCCAATTACTGATCTTACCATTGAAAATATCGCGAATCTGATCCTGGGTCAATGCCTCTACCGAGTTGGCGGGATTCACCACAATGGCGATACCATCCCGCGCCACAATCAAACTCTTCAAGGCATCCGCCTCCTTCGGCAACTTCACCAGATCGGCCATTCCTATCTGGGCCGTACCGGACAAGGTCGTCTGAACCCCCAGCGCGGAACCCCCGCCCTGCACTGTCACAGAGACCTCCGCATGGCTCATCATATAATTTTCAGCCAGCTTCTCTGCAAAGGGCTGGAACGCGGTTGAACCCGCCATGGTAATGCCTTCGCGCGATTTCCCACATCCCGCCAATAAAGTTAACGCCCCCAACCCCGCCACCAAACAGATCGCTTGAATATTATTCCTCATGGCCAGCACCCTCCTAATTTATCCGTATTTCATTCAACACGCAGATACTCAAGCATATCCCCCGGCGGGAAGGCGATTTTTATAGTGTTAGAATTGTGTTAGCGCCGCTTACTTCCCTTTTCCCCGCCCCTGCCGCAGGGTAGCGACAACCTCAATGACTCCAAAGAGGATCAGCGCACAGACGAAATAAAGAATGGCATGGTGGCGCATCAGAAAAGTCTGGATAACGCCCCCGAAAAAGATCAGAGCCAACAGAACGATCAAATTCGAAATGGCCAAAGTACGCCAATTGCGCGCAAACCAGGCGGCCAACTGATCCTCAACGGCTGGCTTGATATACCGGTGATGAAGGGCAAATCCGCCGATTGCCAACATAAACATCACAAAAGGCAACATATTGATATGGAACACCTTCTCCTCGAGCTCATGGGTTCCGGATAACATCATTTCAATGGCCACGAAAAGGATTACCAACAGACCCGCCCACTGAACCTGCGGATATTTTTCCAGTTTGGAGGCGATATAGTTTGAGGCAACAGCCATCAGAATAATGGAAACCACAAGACCAATGCCCAGAATGAGAATATTCTCGCGCGAGGCGCCCGATACAGCCAACACGTTATCCAAACTCATCGACACATCCGCCATCAATATCAGCCATACCGCGCTCTTCAAGGTCCGGGCCTCATGCTTGTGCCCCCCCTCCGCGCCCCCTTCTTC
>JBAWZF010000084.1 GCA_037143175.1 bacterium | reverse complement strand
TTTAACGGTCAGGGTTGGCACCCCCCGAGCCCCTCCCCAGTGTCTGAATCGCAGATTAAAGAGATAGCCGAACATGATTCCGCTGAAAAACCGCGACGGACGGCGAGGCCGCCGTCCCTCCCGTACTGAAAAAGCCCGCCATTTGAAGAATCTTGGGAGGGTCCGCGGCCATAGCGGACCGTCGGTATGGGGGTTTTCAGCGGAATCCGAACATATTGGGTGTCCCTTATCTGGACTATTTTATTGATGGCCCCCACGCAGTGGACGCCACCAGAGATTAAAAGATGCCGCTTCAATTGCACTATTTACGCACATTGCTAGACCACTGTGTGGTTTTATCCTCCCCGTTGCGACCACTGTGTGTTTTTATTCTCCCCGTTGCGACCACTGTGTGTTTTTATTCTCCCCGTTGCGACCACTGTGTGGTCGCAACAACCCCCGTCACCGCATTGAGCTGCAAGCAAGCCGCCCGGTCCAGCCGCGCAAAGCGCGGGAACGCCCCCGCCATGGAAAGCTCCAGCAGCCGGCCTACCGCGCACAAATCGAAGAGCCGCCCGCCCGGCTTATACCGCTCGCCGAAGAACTGGTGTGTGAGGCGGATCGCCCGGCCGCCCTGCGCTATTACCTCTTGGAGCACTCGCTTCTCGACTGGAGAAATGAACGGCGAGACGAACACATACCCCTGAGCCAAAAAGTCGGCAAGTTGTTCCGAGATTTGTAGCCACTGTGCCTCCGTCGTATGGCGCGAAAATTGCACGCTCACCCGGCGTGGATGCTCCAGTAAAAAACGGTTACCTACCCCCCAGAGCGGGATGCCGTCCGGCAAGGTCATCAACATCGCCACCTTCTCAAAAAGCGCCGGGTTAGCCTTCAATAGCCGATACCGGCGTACATTATCGCGGATGTAGGCCGCCTCCCGCGCCAGATGTTCGGGATCAAACACCAAACTGTCATACATGCCCTTTTCAAAAATGCGCACCCGACTACCGCCCATTGCCTCGGCGCAGGCCCGGTTTGCGCCTAACTTGAACCCGCGGATCACGCGCTGCAAGGTAACGTCCGGCGGCAAGTCGCGCACCACATGAACCAGAACATGCAGGTGATCCGGCATGATCTGGTACTGCCCGACCTTGACTTGGGGGTAATAACCGGGAATACCGAGCAATTCCTGCTGCACCAGGCAACCCTGCGGCGTAAGCGTGAACTCGTCCTGGGTGATATTGCAAAGCCGTACATGGGGCAGCGTCTTGATCGTTAGCATCGCCACACCAGCACGGTCGTAGTGGTAGTTTCTGGTTGGCCGGTTCCCCATGTTCAGCGCTTATCTCCCCGCCACCGCCCACACGGTTTTCAACAGGATCCCCACATCCCCCCAGAAGCTCCTTGTCTCCACATACTCTTCATACAGATCCAGCTTCCTGGGCAAAATCACATTACGATAATAGGCTTCCGGTTCCGGGGCGGCTGCCAGCAGTTCCTCTTCATTCCGGAACTCGATCGAAGCCGGATCCGTGATGCCAGGGCGGACGGCCAGTACCTTCGCCCACCGGTCCGGATACGCCTCGACCCACTTCCGGACTTCGGGTCTTGGCCCCACCAGTGACATGTCACCCACCAGCACATTCCAAAGCTGCGGAAGTTCATCGAGTTTAGTTTTACGCAACAGTTTCCCGACCCGTGTCACGCGAGCGGAACTGCCGGCATCAAAAGAGCCCCGTTCCGTTCCCCGCTGAACGGTCATAGTCCGAAATTTATATAGCGTAAACTCGCTTCCGCCTCGCCCCATACGACGCTGACGGAACAAGCCCGGCAGTCCGCTTTCCAGCATAACAGCCAGCCAAACCACGGCCAATAATGGGCTAAGGAGCACTACCCCAACCAATGCCCCGGTTATATCTAAAATACGTTTCATCGGTCAGTTATCCACTTTCTCGGTTGGCACATCGGATGCCGCTTCCGGCATCTGAAGCGCTTCAGATGGCGAAATAGCGGTGTCCTGAGGCAAGCTCACTCCCTCTCCCTGGGAGGGGAGAGGGTTGGGGTGAGGGTTGATTTCTTCGTCCGAAACGAGCGCTTGAGTGACTTCAGTCTCAGCGACTGGACTGGCTGATTCAGGCTCTGTGCCGCCGGGGACGGCGGCTACTACAGCAAGAGGGCGCGAAGCACCTGTAGTAACCGGCGTGTCGCCGGTACGGGAAATCACTGTGACAACAATCGGCGGCTTCGCCACTGTCGACTGGATAGGCGCCTCTGGCATGCTGTCACCATCGACAAGAACCGGCTCGAGCCGGACATCGCCGGGCACTGATCCCTCGATCGCCTGCTGGAGCAGGCGGGCGGCGGCCTGTCCAAGTTGGGTCCCACCGGGTTTAAGCACCGTCGGCCTCGGCACCAGATGCGCTACCACACCGAGACGATCCACCGCCACCACAGCCAAGGCTGAACCAAGGCGAAGCCCGGCCGGAAGTCCCCGGGAATAAAGCTCCAGCAACACCGCCGATGAGCCACAAAATACCGCCGTTACGCTCTCCGCCACCGGCAGGAATTCAGCAACCGAATTGAAACTCCGGACTGTCGCCCCACCCTGCGCGCAGGCCTCAAGAAAGCCGGTTGTAGCAGAGAGCGTGGAGCCGGGAGCGCCGAGGATGGCAATGCGTCGATGGCCTTTCTCGAGAAGACGCCGGGCGAGGCGGCGTTCGCCTTCCGCCTCATCTTCATAGACGGCCGGCAGTCCGGCTCCGGGTCTTCCAACGATGACGGCGGGAGCGGTGATCTTTGGCAAAGCGAGGGATTCCGATGGACAGACGACGAGGCCGGAAATTCCGAACTGAAGGAGACTGGTAATGCGAGCTGAGGCCGCCGGTGGGTCAGAGGGCAGATAAGCCACGACCAGACGAAACCCAGACTGCGCGAGCGCGGGTTCCAGGGAGGCCATCAGCCGATCCGCCGCAGGGAAGTCGGCCGAGACGGCCAAGCCCACAAGAGAATTCCGGCCAGCCGCCATGTCCAAGGCCGCGAGACTCGGTGAATACCCCATCTGGCGGATGAGGACCTGCACCTTCTCCTGGGTGGCTTGGCAAATGCCATATTGCTGTGCCCGGCCATTCACGATAGCCGAGACAGTGGCACTGGAGACGCTGGCCGCAGTGGCCACATCACGGAGTCGGACTCCGGTTTTGATACGTTTATTTGTCATGCAGCGGCTCTGCCGACATATGGGTTTTAAAATAATGCGCACATTTTTCAAACTGCGCCGCAATATCCGGGTTGATCCCACACTCACTTGCCAGCACGGCAAAAAGTTCTTCCCAGAATTTAGGTGGTGAGGCAAGCATTCTAGGAATTAAGTGGGTTTGCCGACATCCGAACGTATTGTGAATTGCTTGTTTAACTACAGCCGCATCCATTTCGCCACTATCAATCAACAGCGTCATGTCAACCAGATCCTTGACTCGGGAGTTTTCTCTACCTGAGCGAGGTCGCGTATAGGCATGTAGTTTTTCAGCAAACTGTTCTTCTCTGGAAATGGCCATGAATTCCATGCGGGCAATGCCAGCGAAAGCCAACCAATCCCGCCCCTTTACGACCTCGTATGAGTTGCGGAAAACATCCCCAACGCTGATATCTACATGAAAGCGGGCGAAAACGCGATCAGCGACCGATGCTATTACAGGGAATCGCATACCGATATCAGGAGCGGCCTCAAGTTCCATCGTCGCTTCCCCCGCTTGAAAATAGAAATAATCATTCATGTCGCAGTTTATCGCTGCTTGCAAAAGTGCCAGCATGGATGCAGACAATTCCCCAGGCGTGCTTCCTGCCGGACGCTGCTTCAGGCCGAGATCAATATCCCGTGTAGTGCGAGCCATTTTCATTCGTAGTTCCATGGCATACCCTCCCTTTAAAGCCCATTTGGATCCAGAATGATGGGAAAGTCTGCAGAGGAAACGATCAAAGGCAAGTTGGCGGCGCAAGCGCTGAACATCCGCACCTTCATCCGCAGCCAGTTTAATGAGCCGGTCTTCCAACCCCTTACGGAAAGCCTTTGCGGTTTCATACTGCTTTGCAATCATGAGAGGCTATTCTCCAGTCGATCATCGGCCCATGACGGGACATCCCCACGATCCCTCGCCTCCCTGAATTGAGCCACTGTGATAAGCCCGCGTTGGCGCGCCTCGCGGACGGCCTGCCGCACGATGTCCCTGGAAACACTCCCACTTCTTACGAGATCGAGCACTGACCGCAGGGGGGTTGTGACCGCATAACCGGACCTATGAAGAATGTCGCTCTCAGGCAATATCTCATGATGCAAAATCAGAACCGAGGGAAGAGGTTTTCGCCTTCGGAATGCTGGGGGTACGGTCATTTCCAGACGGACAGGCATGGCATCGGACAGATCATGGATGCGCAGTGCCGTGAGACGGGAATACACACCTTGAGGTCGCCCGCTTCGATCCCGTGACCAGAGCGCCCAGAGAATCAGTTGAGCGTTGTCACCCTGCGGATAACGCGCAAGGCGATAGATGCCACGGTACATTCGCAGCCAGTTTCCGACTCTAACATGGTATGGGTGAGTATTGTCAGCGAAGCCAGCGGCAATGGCTTGCCCAGTAGTAAAAAAGCCACTCTGACCATCGGCTACATCCCATATGTTGTCATTGGCTTCCCTGTGGTTCATACACGCATCCTCACATAATATGAGGATGCGAGCAATATGAAAGAATAACTTCTCGAGGCCAAGATCGAGACAGTAGCACTGGAGACGCCGGCCGCAGTGGCCACATCGCGGAGTCGGACTCCGGTTTTGATACGTTTATTTCTCATCTGAAGCGCTTCAGATCATGAATTACCATTTAATTAGGTGGCAGCCGACGTCCCGGCGGCTGATTGACCATTAAAGCCCCAACAAATACCTGACCAGTGGAATATACTGGACATGACCGATACGCCCTGGCGCGCGCTGCCGACCCAGAATCAGGCTGTTTTTATAGAGCATGACCTGTTTTAGTTCCTCCGGCCGGATCTGCGTGGTCCATTTGATTTCGACAGGAAAAAACGTTTCATTATGCAAATAGGCAATATCAACCTCGCCTTTGGCACCCTTGATATAATAGGTCTTCCCGTATTTCCGGTAAAAGTGCGCAGCAGCAACCGTCTCGACCAAGGCCGGAGTGCTTTCCGCAGTCATTTTCCCCAGCATTGTTTCTACGGCGTGAAAGATAAACGGATCCTCAAAATACAGTTTCTTCGCCTTTTTCGGCGCCGCCGACAGAGTATGTTCCGCCAAGGCCTCCTGGACGATCACCGCATGCATGTCTTCGAGGATCGCCACATAGTCACTCACCGTCTTGTGGTGTTCAATCGAAAGCTCCTTGGCCAGCGAAATCCAGGAAACCTGCGAAGCATAGGTCTTCATCATACCTCTTAGCACTTCAAGGAGATACTTCTCCTGCTTGTTGTGTTTCAGGATATCGCCACGTAGCCACTCCGCATACGTTCTGTACGTCGCCGCCTCGATGCGTCCGCCCCTGAGCATGTCCGCTATCGCCGTCAGATAGCCGCCATGCAGGAGATACTCATCAAACAGGGCTTCAAGTTGCGGCAGCCGTTCCTGATAGTCGGGCAAATCAATGGAAGTGTCCGCCTCCTTACAAGCGGCGACCAATCCGCTCAACCCGGGCACTTTGAGTGTTACCGTCTCGGCAAAACCGAGCGGGTGGAAGACGAAATCCACTTGAGCCGACCGGCCCCGCCGACCGGCGAAGCGCTTCATGGCCTCGCGTAGGATCGCACTGTCAGACCCGGACAAAATGAGTGTGGTCGATTCCAGACTCCCGGCGTCGGCCAGGAACTTAACCGCCTTGTCCCAGTCTTTCACATAGCTGATTTCATCAACGACAATCACCTGCCAGCCGCTCTTTCCCTCCAGTTCTGACACAATCTCCCGCCGCAGTTCGATATCGTCCCGAATCAGTTCTCCGGTCATAAACGACACATGATCCGGCCGCACCAGCCCATCCCTCAACACCTTCGCAATGAACTGCTTCAGACAAGTTGTTTTGCCGACCTGCCTCCCGCCTGTAATCATGAGAATGCCGGGCTCCAGAAATTCCGGCGTATTGATCAATGGCGAGACATACGAAAACGGCTGTAAAGCCGCACGTCGCAAATGTGGATCGTCCCGTAAGAACCGTTCAAGAGACTCCCTGAACAGATTATGAATCTGGAATTCGTCTTTCATATTTTTTGAGGATATTTAAACGCCTATATTTGGTCAATGATAATTATCCAAATATGGTCAACACTGAACTTCCAACGTTGAACAAAACCGCGTTAGCCCCGTTCGATGTTCGGCGTTGACTGTTGAATGTTCGATGTTCGTTTTCTTGGTTTTCTCATCTGAAGCGCTTCAGATCGCGGATTGCCAGGGAATTAGGTGGCAGCCGCCGTCCCCGGCGGCTGATTGATCTGGAAAGAAAATCGTTCGCCAGGGACGGCGAACGCCACCTAGTCCCTAACCCGGCATACTATATGGCGAAATACCCACCGGTCTTCTTGCTTCCGCGATACTCGATCCGCCCCTTCCCCTTGAGTTCTGCAAGCCAGCGCTCCACGGTTTTAGCCGGAACCTTCGCTAAGCCAATCAGGAAGGTAAAGCCGCTGCACGCCCTCGTAATCATCCCCCACCTCGCGGTCAAGGGTCAGTAATAACTTAGGATAATTATCTTTTACCGCTAAAAGGGGTACCGTTTCCCGTTGAACGGTCGCCTTGGAGGAAAGCAGGTAGGCAACCTGGATGTAGGTTTTTTTACCCTCACGCTCGGCCACGAAATCAATCTCGAGCGTGCCGAGTCGCCCGACAGACACACGGTACCCTCTGCGTAGAAGTTCAATACAAACCACATTTTCCAGCATTCCGCCAATATCATCCGCGCGATATCCGAGCAAGGCGGTGCGGAACCCAAGATCGCTGACGTAGTGCTTCTCGTTCACCTCAAGATGGCGGCGCCCCTTGATGTCGTAAAGCAGCACCCGGTGAGTGAGATGGGCATCTGCGAACCACTTCATATAGTTCAAAATGGTATCCACTCCAACCGAAAGTTTTTGACTTTTCAGAAACGCATTGATGCGGCTGGCGTTCGTGAGATTCCCAATGTTGTCAAAAACATACCGGCTGACCTGTTCGAGTAAAGCATAGTTCCGCACCTGATGACGCCGCACAATGTCCTTCAACATGATCGTATTGAAGACCCCCGAGACGAAAGGTTGGAACGTCGACTCAGCCAAAGGTCCGAACTCATGCAGTCCGGGCAGTCCGCCGAAGCGAAGGAATTGCCTGAAGGCCTCCCCCGTCTCGACTTCCTGCAACCCGTTAAAAACCCGGAACTCAGAAAATGAGAGCGGGAAAATTTGAACTTCAACATACCGACCCGCCAAAAGCGTGGCGAGCTCCCCTGATAAAAGATGGGCGTTGGATCCGGTGATCACCACATCGAGGTCACGTCGCCCGGACCAGTCCGCGACGATCCGCTCCCACTCCTCGATTTCCTGAATTTCATCGATAAAGATGTGGCAGACCTCCCGGCCTTTAGGCCCTGCGATTCAGACACTGGGGAGGGGCTCGGGGGGTGCCAACCCTGACCGTTAA
>JBAWZF010000083.1 GCA_037143175.1 bacterium | reverse complement strand
CCTCAACACCCTCTGCGCAACTACTTTTACCGTTTGAGGGCTGACCCCAATCCGTCCGATGTGGTTCTCTCAAAAATCGTGAGTTATGGCCTCGGGATGGTCGGATACGAGGCGAGGGTGGAAAATGACTCAAGCCACGCTCTTCTGGCCGTGCGTGCCTTCATGCCCGATCTGATCCTGCTTGATGTGGTCATGCCGGACATGGATGGAGGCGCCGTAGCGCAACAACTGAGAGCGAAGGCGGACATCTGCAGGATTCCTATCATCTATTTCACCTCAGTGGTGAGCAAGGAGGAAGCGGCCCGTTTGGCGGAACAGGGAGAGCGATATCTTTGCAAACCCATGAGCATCGTCATGCTGAAGCAATACATCGAAACATTCTTCGCCGACAACCTCTACGGGGTGAGTAACGTCAGGCGGTAGAATTTGGCGCGGCTGATGCCCATCTGTTGCGCCGCCACTGAAACATTTCCGTTGGTTTTCGCAAGGCTCCGCTGGGCCAGAACCCGCTCAGCGGCATGCAAATTTAAAGGAATTTCATCGAAACCCGATGCCGTCGTGCCTTCCTCCGCATGTTTGGAGTCCCCGGCAAGGGGTTTATCATGGAAGTGAAGGTGTTCAGGAGCAATATTTTTGCCGGCGCACTCAATCAGCGCCCGTTCAACCCTGTTTTTCAATTCGCGCACATTCCCGGGGAAACGCTGTTTCTCCAGAATGATCAAGGTCTCTTCCTTGAAAATGGGACAAGGCATTCCCATTTCCAGGGAAAGTTTCAAGGCGAAATGCCTGGCCAGTAACGAAATATCCTCGGGGCGTTCGCGTAACGGGGGCAGAATAAAAGGGAAAGTGGCCAGGCGGTAGAAGAGATCTGATCGAAAGGTTCCGGCGGCTATTTTGGATTCCAAGGACGCGTTGGTGGCCGACACGATGCGCACATTGGTTTTTATTCCCTGGTTCGCGCCAACCGGCATGACGACTTTATCTTCAAGAACACGCAGCAGTTTAGCCTGTATGCTCAAGTGCATGTCGCCAATCTCATCCAGAAAGACGGTCCCTTTATCCGCCGTCTCGAAACAGCCCTTGCGATCCGCCGTCGCGCCGGTAAAAGCCCCACGAACATGCCCGAAAAGCATGGAATCGGCGAGTTCTGCGGGGACAGCGGCACAGTTCACCGCCACAAAAGGCTGGAGGGAACGGTCGCTTCCGTAATGGATTGCTCGCGCTACCAACTCTTTGCCGGTGCCACTCTCACCGGTGATCAGGACTGATGTATTGGGCGTCCGCTGCAGTAGGCGGATATCGAGCAGTAGTTTCCGGATGGCAGCCGACTTGCCCACGAACGCTTCAATGCCCCATCGTTCAGATTCCTGTCGCGTCATGAGTGATAGCCGTTCAACCAGGCCTTCCGTCTCCTGGATAATGGCCCGGTAGCGAACAGTCCGCTTCACCGTCGCCACCAGGTCTTCCCGGTTGATCGGTTTTTCGAGAAAATCGAAGGCACCTAACCGCAGGGCTTGTATCGCCACATTTTTGTCCGCACTACCGGTCATTACAATGACCTCGATCAACGGGCTTTGTTCCTTGAGCATCTTAATGAGGGCCAATCCATCGATTCCACCGGGCATGTTAATATCAGTGATGACAATATCCGTCGGTTTATCCCGGAACGCGGCCAGGCCTTTTCTGGCATCCGTAAAGCACTGCACCGAACAACCTGCTGAACTCAAAAAGCCCTTGATTAACTCACAAAAGCAGGCTTCGTCGTCAAAGACTGAAACGGATAAGCGCCGGGCAGAAGACGGGTGAGGCGAGGTCATGCACCACACTCCTTGCTAGCCGCGCCGGAATGTCCGGGAAAACCTATGACGACGGTCGTGAAATCCGGGACCGAGGTGTCCACACTAATTCGGGCGCCATGCAACTCGGCGATCAGTCGGGCAGAATAGGCGCCGAGCCCGGTGCCGTGCTTCTTCCCTGCAGTCGAAAACTTCTGGAAGAATCGGTCCCTGATGCTTTCCGGCACGGATCCCCGGTTTCGAAGGCTCACCACCATCGGATCACCGCGTTTGAATCGAAAGGTCACCGTCGCGCCGGTTGGCGAAGCCTCCAGAGCGTTCTTCAGGAGGTTTCCGAGCATGGAGTAGCACAACATACGCTCACCCTGCACCACAAACGCATCGGTCTTTGTGTAGGGATGGTCATCAACCATGATGTCAATGACAAGCTCCTTGGCTCTCATGAGCGTCGTGTTGTGAATAATAACCTCTTGCGCAACTCGCAGGAGGTCAACCGCCTCCAGGCGAAGGGTGTACATCCCCTGTTCCATCTTGAAAAGGTCAAGGGATCGGTTGATCATATCCAACATCCGACGCCCCGCACTCTCGATATTGTCGAGCCATCCGCTCTGTTCCTCCGTCAGTTTGCCGGGCGTCATTCTGATCAGTTCCGGAGCGCCAATGATGATACACAAAGGCGCCTTGAGATCGTGGCGCACGATGTTCTCGACCTCCTCGCGAAAGGCGGCGGCTTGGCAGAGTTGTTCATTGGCCGCAGTCAGGCGAATCACAACTTCCTGAAGTTCCTGCTGATACCGTTCCTTGGCCTCCTGCTCGCGCCGTCGTTCATCATCCAGTTTCTTGATCGTGGCCGCATTGCTGACGGCGCGAAGGATTGCGTTTTTGCCGGCAGGCTTGATGAGGTAGTCAAAGGCGCCGGATCGCAACGCTTCCGCGGCTGTAGCGATGGTGGGCCCCCCCGTCATCATGATGACCTGGACATAGGGGGCGGCGGTACGAATGGCTTGGAGGAGTTCGATGCCACTGATCCCCGGCAAAACAATGTCGCTGACGACAACGTCGAAATTGTTGTCTCCGAGGAGCCGCAGGGCTTCCTGCGCATCAGCGGCCACTTCGACCGTATAGTCATCGGCCACCAGGAACTCCCGCAAACTGATGCGGATGCTCTTCTCGTCATCAACGACCAGTACCCGTCCCATCCTGTTTCCAGATGATTTCACGAGGCCTCTCCAAAAGCGGGCATTGCATCGTCCAACTTGAACCCTTTCTCCCGAAAGAGCCGCACACAGGCGTCCCCGACATCGGTATCATAAAACGTTCCTCGCCTTTCGACGATCTCGGCGAGCGCCGCCTCAATCCCGAGTGCCGCGCGGTACGGCCTGTGGCTGGCCATGGCCTCAATCACGTCCGCCACGGCAAGAATCCTGGACTCGATCCTGATGGCGCCTCCCGACAATCCGAGCGGATAACCTGATCCGTCCAGCCGTTCGTGATGCTGGAGAACGATCTCGGCCAGCGGCCAGGGGAATCGTACAGTACTGAGTATACGCGCGCCTGTTTCCGGATGCTTTCGAATGATGCCCAACTCCTCTTTGCCCAGTTTGCCCGGATAACTCATGATCTCGGCCGGGACGCAGATTTTTCCCACATCATGAACCAATCCGGCATAGTATGTGCCTAGAATTTCTTCTTCGGGTCGCTCCATTTCCTCGGCGATGGCCCTGGCTAACCACGCCACACGCTGCTCGTGCCCCGCCGTATAGGGGTCTCTTGATTCCACGGCCAGCGCCATCGCACGAATGGTTCCCTCCAGCGCGTCGCGCAATTCCCCCGTGCGCTGTCGCACAAGTTCCTCCAGGTTCTCCTGATACTGCCGGTTTTCCGCTTGGAGTCGCCGATTTTCGTCCAAGATCCTCTTGGTCTCGACGGCCCTGCGTACGGCCGTGAGAATGGTAGAATTTTCTGGAACATACACACCACCTCGATATAACGATCCCGGGAATGATTATTGGGATTAGGAGTGGTGCTTCGATGTAAGTAATACGATAGCAAATGGTTACATGAAAGTCAAGCGTACGCCACGCTTGCGCTATCCGTAAAACCGCTGTACTGGACACCGGGGCGGAGGTCAGGTTGTCTATCACCACAACGATTCCGAGAGATTTATGAGCAGGTGATGATAAGGATCAGGATCAGATAGATGAAGGGGGGAGAGTTTGACTCAGGGCGAACTGATTCGATAATACCGCCCTGGATAATTCGTCCACTGGGGATCACTGAAATAGAGGGAATCGCCAGCAAGAGTGTTAGTTTTCATACCCAACCAAAAAGAATCAGCTAGATTTGTGGAGGCTTGCACCACCACGACCAAGCCGCTCGCACAGACCCAGTTGATATTGAATCCAAATTGATTCGTAGACGCACCGAAAGATCCATCTCCCAAAATCTTAGGCCTCCACTCCGCAGTGGGTTGCCCGCCGAATGTCGTGTCCCAGCCGGTGGTTTTAGACAAGTAGTAGATAGTTGCATTTGTTGCGCCGCTAAACACATCCACACCTAAACTGGGAGCATTACCTTTAAAATATATCGCAGTCAGGTTGGCGCAAGATGCAAATGCATTATTCCCGATATTGGTGATGCTATTCGGAATCACAGCATTGGTTAAATTGGTGTAACCAGCAAATGCATTGCTCCGAATGTTGGTGACGGGGATACCATGGAGCGTGCCGGGAATGGTCACTGCACCGCCCGCGCCGGTATACTGTAATATGGTGATATATGAACCCTTGTAGTCATATAAATAATCTGGAATATCTTGCCATAGCGCTGTCGGGCGACCACCATAAGTCGAAATCCAGCCTGTAGTACCAGGCAAGTAATAAATAATAGTCGAGCTATTACCAAAAAACACATTCGAACCACCAAGACTTGGTGCGTTTCCTGCGAAATAGCCCCCCTTCAGGGGTGTAGCTGAAAAAGCCCAGTCCCCGATGCTGATGACACTAGCCGGAAGAATGACATTAGTTAAACTCGTGCAGGAATAGAACGCATTGATTCCGATGCTAGTGACACCAGAAGGAATTACGACATTAGTTAAACTCGTGCAGGAGAAGAACGTATAACTCCCAATGCTGGTCACACCGGAGGGTATCGTAACGCTGCGCAGGCTCGTGCAGGACTCAAACGTATTGCTTCCAATGATGGTGACAGTGGCGGGTATCGTGATGCTGGCCAGACTTGTGCAGTGATAAAACGCCAGGTCTCCCACACGAGTAACGCCGGATGGAATCGTTAGATTGGTCAGACTCGTGCAGTAATAGAATGCGTAATTTCCAACACGAGTAACCCCCGGGGGTATCGTGACTCTGGCGAGACTAGTGCAGTCGGCAAAAACATAATCCCCTATACTGGTGACGCTGGTGGGAATTGTAACATTGGTCAGACTGTAGCAATCAGCAAAAGAATAATCCCCAATAGTGGTTACACTGGTGGGAATTGTGACGCTGGTTAGGCTAGTGCATAGCTTAAAAGCATTACTGCCAATACTTGTGACTTGCAGATTATTGATCGCGTTGGTGATGGTCACCGCACCGCCGGTACCGATATATTTGGTAATGGTAATTGCACCATTATTTGTCGTGTACAGATAATCCTCAGCGATCACACCTGCTTTACTTGCCAACAAGAACAATACAGATAAAAATGAAATTATCCTGAAATGCGTCCAACTGGAAAGATAATGAGGTTCGGGTTTCATAGTCACAATTCCGGTTAGATCAGGGACTATCTTAATCATTCTTTAATCAGGAATATTCGCGACCATACACCCAGCCATCGTTTCTCTATCTGTGAAATACACATTCACTACTCTCAAAAATGCTGATATACGGTTGCAGTCACCCGATTACCATCAGAGTCAGTACATGTTATTGTGTTCGTGCCTGGTGCGCTTGCGCTATATGTCGCTCCGCTACCTGAGGCTCCGGTTATCGACCCCAAACTACTATTAGATACAGTCCATGTGTATGAAAGCGCTCCTCCAGATCCCGTGAAAGTGACACTTGAACCTGGAGCAACGGTCACTAGAGTTGGCGCAATTGTCATAGGGGCTGAGGAAGAAGATGACCCGGCTGATTTGAAATTAATTTGCGCAGAACCTGTCACACTGTATTCAGCTGAATTACTGGTACTAGAACCGCTACCCGGAATAGTGGATGTCACCTTGAGAGTGACCGATCCGCTCAGTGTGTCGCTTGAGGGTGCGGTATAGAGCACTTGACTGCCTGTCAGGGACGACAGCGATCCTTGAGCCGAACTGGTGGAGCCGCTACTGCTTCCTGATCCTTCGAGCGCCCAATTGTAATGATAACCGCCGCTCACGCTGAAAGTCTGCGACTGTCCGGATGAAAGGGTGACAGATGATGGGGAAATGACAAGCTCCTCTGTTGAACTTGCTGTATCGCACCCCGTTAAAATGAATGTTCCTGCCACGCAAATAAAACCAAACAGTCCAACAACAATTTTCTGACGCAATTTAGTAGTCATGATTTCTCCATCGGAAACATAATCCATTCATTACCAGCAATTTACAATGCCACTTACGATAACCTTTTGTTATAATAGGCATAGCGAATGATGAGTGCAAGTGAAACAACACACACACTGGTCAAGGTGCCTTGGTGGGTGTCCAATGTTTACACCAGTCCTGTGCCGCCTTTCGCTCTGATGGGGAGGCATTTTTCGCAATAAAAGCCACCATTAACGATGCTTCCTTGTTCCCTCCAGCAGTCGCCAAAAGGAACCATCCATACGCCGCCTGTACATCCTTAATAATTCCTATACCATGGAAATATGCGGCACCAAGATTACATTGTGCGTCAGCGTTCCCTTGATCAGCAGCCTTTAGGAACCACTTTGTGGCCTCTTTTTGGTTTTTTTCAACGCCTCTGCCGACAGAATACGCGAAACCAAGATTGCATTGCGCATCAGCGTTCCCTTGATCAGCTGATTTACGAATCCATTTCACAGCCTCTTTTGGATTCTTCTCGACGCCGTCACCAAAAGCATATGCGGTACTTAAATTACATTGGGCAACGGCATTCCCCTGTTCTGCTGCCTTGCGGAACCACTTTACCGCTTCTGCGAGATCTCGTTCGACTCCATCACCACAAGCATATGCAGCGCCAAGATTGCATTGCGCATCAGCGTTCCCTTGATCAGCTGATTTACGAATCCATTTCACAGCCTCTTTTGGATTCTTCTCGACGCCTCTACCGACAGAATATGCAAAGCCAAGATTAAGTTGTGCGCCAGCATTTCCTTGCTTGGCCTCCTTTTGTAGTCTCAGAATATCTGTCGTATTTGACTGTATCGCATCACGGCAACCACCTCCAAAATTAAACATTGCGAAAATTAAACAAACAACTGGAAATCTAATTTTTCGCATAAGTTCTACCTGAATAATATTCTGATGATGGGGATAACTGACTTCGTCGAATCGAATGTCCTTTAGCCTGACGGTTGTGCCGGTCTTCGTAGCCATCGTGACTCCTTTGGAATTCGATGAGTCTAGAGTGGGTTGTGCAGGCGTGCAACACGAATGAGGCGCCAAACGATTCTGTTCGATTGGCGCCCCACACCTCGGCTTACACGAGATCCGACGGCCTCGGATGCTGCCTACGCTCCGCCAGGATCGCCTCGGCCCACTCCGCCAGCACACGATTCGGACCCAACTTAATCGTAATCAGCTGGTCTTCCTCGTTTCTATAACTGACCTGATAGGTGTCAGTCCCATCGGTACTGGCAAAGCCCATCACAATGGCGTCCGCTGGGACATCGATCATGGCTGCGATTCAGACACTGGGGAGGGGCTCGGGGGGTGCCAACCCTGACCGTTAAAA
>JBAWZF010000082.1 GCA_037143175.1 bacterium | reverse complement strand
TATTGGGCGGCCTGAGACAGAAAGCGAAACAGGGGTAAGATTTAGTGTTTAAGGGCTGACCCCGATTTCTCTGCGAATGGGGATAAGGTTGCGATTTGGGATGTGTTGCACCAGAACTACACCATATATATGAAGGACATTGATGGTCGATTCTACTCGACTAACCGCGATATTCATGACCCGGTGGATACGCGTGTTCATGCTGGGACAGCCTTATGGCTCATCCGGAAAAATCCTGACTCTGTGATTACCTTAAAAGGGCAGTTGACCGTACAGGACGCAATCACGAATTCGCTCGTGGGGGCGACCAATTATCCGGTCAACATGATCTGCTATCCCTATTCAGTCAACGTTTCCGTGCAGGACTTCATCAACGCCAGCCACGGGGCTCAGGTTAGTGATGATCCCGCGAAAGCCGACAAGCTGACCCTCTGGAATGCGCGCGGTCTGCCCGATGTCCAGTTGGGGCTGAAAGGTGATGGCAAGTGGCACGACCTCCTTGGCTGGGCTACCAATGCGCCATCAACACGGGTGATCGAAATGGGCGAAGGGGTTTGTTTTCAGGCAAGCCGACCGATAATGTGGGTTGTGCGCCGACCTTACTGAACGCCCTGGGACAGAGAAACAGTTTCCTCCACGACGGGCACAGTCTCCGGGATTGGTTCCGACTGCGGACTGTTTACTGCAAACTACCCACTGCCCTTCTGCTAACTTTGCATAGTAGAAGGGAGTGTTCCAGCATCTAAATTGCAGACATTTTTGTCCATATTGGCTCAATCTGACGACGAAGATTTGGAGTGCGGCGGCTTGACGCCGCTTTCACAAGGCCTGGCTTGACAGGCCGACAGCACGGCGCGTCAAGCCGCGCCGAAGAAAAGCGGCGTCAAGCCGCCGCACTCCAAAAATGTCTGAACGCCAGATTAGTCGAAAATTAAAAGGTCGACAGGGGCGTCGAACGCCACCTTGTTGGATGATATTCAGCGCGGAGCACAGGTGGCGGCCGGCGTCCCTGCCGGCTGATGCCCGTATAATAATCCCCGGCTCTCCCTTCTACCTCATCCTAACTCTAGCTTGCCGCGCCGTAGCTTTGCGAAGGCGGGCGAAGCGGGTGGTGACGATTTGATTTTCTGCGGAAAGGTCGCCGGGGACAGTATTCTTTCCATTGACGTAGGGCAGTACGGCGAGCATTATTTACGAAGAGTAAGCCTGCGTTTAGTTTTTAATAGCTTTGCCAATGGGAATTAGTTCCGACAACCTAATGTTTATTGTTTAGGCAGTATGGATGAAAATATATCTCGATAATTGTTGTTTCAATCGGCCCTTTGATGACCAGTGCCAAATCCGTGTTCGCCTAGAGTCTGAAGCTAAACTCGAGGTTCAGGCACGAATTTTACATAAAGAGTTAGATTTGGTTTGGTCATATATCCTTGATTTTGAGAATCAGGCTAATCCATTCGAGGAGCGCAGGGAGGCGATAGAGAAGTGGCGATTACGTGCGGTAATCGATATTGAGGAAACTCCCGGTATTTTGGCTAAGGCGAATGAGTTTATGTTGCAGGGGTTACGCCCCAAGGACGCCTTGCATTTGGCTTGTGCAACTGAGGCGGCATGTGATGTGTTGCTGACGACTGATGATGCAATGCTTCATTTTGGAAAAGGGCGGACGGCGGTACAGGTGATGAATCCGGTAGATTTTATTGTGGGGGAAAACCATGAGTACTGATACAGAGATACGGATTGAGGGATTTCGTGCTTTGAGTGGGGCGTTGGGCGATGTGAAGGCCGAACGGTTTATTACACTCATTCTTCGCGAACCTTTCGACTATACCCAATGGCAGGCCAAACTATGGAAGGGGCAGAACGTCGAGGATATCAGTAAGGCCGCTATGCGCCAGCGAACGGCTACCGTCGCGCGGGTTGCCGAGGGTAGTGTCAAATATGGGCTCCCGAAAACTTGACCCTGCTGCTCACACTCGGGTTAGGCTAAGGAGAAGATCGGGGTCAGCCCTTAAAAGGTAAATATAGAAAGATCGGGGTCAGCCCTTAAAAGGTAAATATAAGCTTGTTGAGAGAAGGGAGGCGGAGGTAAGGTGCAGGCATGGCAAGGAAATTAAGGGTGGAGTACGAGGGAGCAATCTATCACGTGGTGATACGCGGGGTGGAACGGAGAAGGTTGTTCGACGATGATGCGGATCGGGAGCGGTTTATAGGGCGGCTGGCGAAGTATGCAGATGAGATGGAAGTGCGGCTGTATTTATTTTGTGTGATGGTCAACCACGTGCACCTTTTGATAGAGACACCGGGCGGGAATCTGGGGAAATTTATGCATCGGCTCCAGACGGCGTATACGGTGTATTACAACATGCGGCATGGGCGAGCGGGTCATCTGTTCCAGGGGCGATATAAGGCGATCTTGGTGGAGGGAGATGAGTATTTGTTGAAGTTGAGCCGGTATATCCACCTGAATCCGGTCAAGGTGGGTAGTGTGAAGCGGTTGCCGATGCCGGAGCAGATCAAGGAATTACGAGGATATGAGTGGAGTAGTTTTCGAGGGTATATGGGGAAGGTGAAGCCTTTGGACGGATTGGATGAGAAGCCATTGCTGGCTATGATGGGAAGTGGGCAGGAAGCGCGGCGAGAATATGGCCGATATGTGGAGCGTGGCTTATTGGAGAAGGATGAGGAATTGGCGGTTCTGAAGAAGTCGGCATGGGGGATCGGGAGTGATGAGTTCACCGAACGAGTGCAGGGGCTATACGACGAGAAAGTGCGAGCCTGTAGCCGGAAGGAGGATGTGTCATTCCGGCGGGAACAGGGAGGGAGGTTGGAGGCGAAGATCATCCTGGGCGTGGTTGGGGAGTCCTTAAATTTGGAAGAGGGCTGGGAGCAGGAGCGACGTCAGGATATGAGTCGTGCGGTGGGTGCGGCCATGTTGTGCAAGTACGGAGGAATAAGTCAGCGGAAGGCGGCTGGGGCCCTTGGGGTGACAACTGGAGCCGCGGTAAGTATTCAGTTAAAGAGGCTGGAGGAGGCCTTGAAGTTGGATAAAGAACTTTTTTGTTGCGTGGAGCATATTGAGGGAGTATTGGGCGGCCTGAGACAGAAAGCGAAACAGGGGTAAGATTTAGTGTTTAAGGGCTGACCCCGATTTCTCTGCGAATGGGGATAAGGTTGCGATTTGGGATGTGTTGCACCAGAACTACACCATATATATGAAGGACATTGATGGTCGATTCTACTCGACTAACCGCGATATTCATGACCCGGTGGATACGCGTGTTCATGCTGGGACAGCCTTATGGCTCATCCGGAAAAATCCTGACTCTGTGATTACCTTAAAAGGGCAGTTGACCGTACAGGACGCAATCACGAATTCGCTCGTGGGGGCGACCAATTATCCGGTCAACATGATCTGCTATCCCTATTCAGTCAACGTTTCCGTGCAGGACTTCATCAACGCCAGCCACGGGGCTCAGGTTAGTGATGATCCCGCGAAAGCCGACAAGCTGACCCTCTGGAATGCGCGCGGTCTGCCCGATGTCCAGTTGGGGCTGAAAGGTGATGGCAAGTGGCACGACCTCCTTGGCTGGGCTACCAATGCGCCATCAACACGGGTGATCGAAATGGGCGAAGGGGTTTGTTTTCAGGCAAGCCGACCGATAATGTGGGTTGTGCGCCGACCTTACTGAACGCCCTGGGACAGAGAAACAGTTTCCTCCACGACGGGCACAGTCTCCGGGATTGGTTCCGACTGCGGACTGTTTACTGCAAACTACCCACTGCCCTTCTGCTAACTTTGCATAGTAGAAGGGAGTGTTCCAGCATCTAAATTGCAGACATTTTTGTCCATATTGGCTCAATCTGACGACGAAGATTTGGAGTGCGGCGGCTTGACGCCGCTTTCACAAGGCCTGGCTTGACAGGCCGACAGCACGGCGCGTCAAGCCGCGCCTAAGAAAAGCGGCGTCGAGCCGCCGCACTCCAAAAATGTCTAAACGCCACCTTGTTGGATGATATTCAGCGCGGAGCACAGAAGGCAGCCGGCGTCCCTGCCGGCTGATGCGAGTAGGCCGTCGCGTTTACCAGTGAAACAAAGCGGTATCAAGGCGCTTGAAATGCCTGGTGTTAAAGGTGGCGATTTGATCCACGCCCATGGACTGGGCGGAGGCGGCAATATAGGCATCGGCAAATTCCACACCCGATTCGCGCGCCAAGCTGATCGCCGAAAGCACGGTGGCCTCGTCGGATAGAGATAGATTGGGAAAAGCCGCTATGGCATCCAGGATGTCATGAATTTGGCTGGGTGAAAGTTCATAGGCACTTCGCAATGTCCACGCCACTTCAAATAAGACTGGCGGTCCACTGACCCGTTGAATCTTTTGCGAATAGGGTAGGGTGATACCCAGGCCCAATACCTTTCGTGACTTCCGCGTGTTTCGTAGTGGTCTTAACGGATGTGTCCGGGACAGTCCCTGATGGGGCTTACCAGTCCAAAACGACGTCTTGGGTTTGATAATCAATCGCCCATTTGAAATGTGTTAAAAAATCAGAAGCTCCAAGAATTACGGGCGGGTTTGAGTCCGAACAATCAATGAGTGATCCGCGAAAAATTCGCACGGTTGCGCCACCCGTGGCTGAGAGCAATTCGACATCAAATGTATGCCGGTAGACGGTCATGTCTTTGGCCTCGATGCCTTTTGTGATGCGATCCTTGACACCTTGTCCCTTTAGGTCATGCCCCAATAACGTTACGAGGCTGGCTGGCAATAGCGAGGCGTCAGCTCCTGTGTCCACTAAGCCATAGACAGAAACAGTCTGTCCTGTTGAAGGATTTGAGAATCGAACCGGGAGATAGATTCGCCAGGGAGGTGTTTTCCGTCCCTTTTGGTACTCGATACGATAAAAAGGATACGCGCGGGATGCCATAACTTCAGTAGACATACCGGCCATCGGGATGCGGAACGAACATGATTACAGGCTCTACAGAGCCTGCTTTTACTGCGCGCTGTAGCACGGACTTCAAATGGCGCCCATGTGCGACTACTCGCCTGTCTCGAACGGACTGAGTCGCAATGATGCCACTGGAACATCCCTTAGGTAGTTTGATGGTGACCGTAGACATGGTGTAAGAATGCCACCGGTAGGGGTATGAGTCAAGCGGATCCCCAGGGCAAACGCATCAAAATTCTTGGATTTATGAGCATATTGGCTCAATCCAGCGATTGAGATTTGGAGTGCGGCGGCTTGACGCCGCTTTCACAAGGCCTGGCTTGACAGGCCGACAGCACGGCGCTTCAAGCCGCACCGAAGAAAAGCGGCGTCTATTGGGCGGCCTGAGACAGAAAGCGAAACAGGGGTAAGATTTAGTGTTTAAGGGCTGACCCCGATTTCTCTAAGGCTCTGTCGTTGGTTCCGTAACGATAGTCGGTTCCGGAATCGCGACCGGAGTTTCTTGTGCGGCAGGCACCAACACCGGGACGGGTTCCGGCTGGGGCGGCAGAGTCGGTTCTGTTACCGTCACCGGTGTAGGTGTCTCCACGATCACCGGCTCCGGCGTAATGACAGGCTCCGATACTAATGGCGCAGGCTCTGGCATCGGCTCCGGTGCAGGCTCAATAGTGACAGCCGGTTCCGGAGTGACTACCGGAGTTTCTTCCCCGACTGGCACCGTCTCCGGGATTGATCCCGACTGCGGACTGCTCACTGCAAACTGCCCACTCGTCTCCTCCGTGACAGCAGGTTCCGGAACCACAACAGGAGTTTCCAACACGACGGGTATCGTCTCCGGGGTTGGTTCTGGCTGCCCACTGCCGACTGCAAACTGCTCACTCATCTCCTCCGTGACAGCCGGTTCCTGAACCACAACCGGTGCTTCCTCCATAACTGGCACCGTCTCCGGGACTGGTTCCGACTGCACACTGCCCCCTGCAAACTGCTCACTCGTCTCTTCCACGACAGCCAGCTCCGTAACCACAACAGGAGTTTCCAACACGACGGGCACCGTCTCTGGAATTGGTTCTGGCTGCCCACTGCCAACTGCAAACTGCTCACTCGTCTCCTGCGTTTCTTGGATCGGCTCCGACTGCCCACTGCCAACTGCAAACTGCTCACTCGTCTCCTGCGTTTCTTGGATCGGCTCCGACTGCTCACTGCCAACTGCAAACTGCCCACTGCCCTCTGCTAACTTTGCATAGTAGAAGGGAGTGTTCCCCAAGGCGACATGGCGGGCTGATTCATTCGCCTGGTATCCCATCTGGCGGACGATCATGAGGATCCGGTTCTGGGTGGTAGGGCTGATTCGTGATGATTTCCCCCGCCCATTAAGGACGCGAGAGACGGTCGATTTTGCGACTCCAGCGGCTTTGGCAACGTCCAAAATTGTGACGGGTGACATCATGCGAAACCTGTATGGCATTATGTTTTATTGAAGTCAAGGCCGGGGGGCGGGGAGCAGTGAGCAGAGGACAGTAAGCAGAAGGCAGTGAGCACCGTGGCGGTGGATTTGACGGATCCCCGTAAAGAGGGCAAGGCGGCGGATGCCCATATATCCCTTCTCCCTCTCATCCCTACTCTAGCTTGCCGCGCCGTAGCTTTGCGAAGGCGGGCGAAGCGGGTGGTTAATCTTTTTTGGGGTGGAATTGTTACGCTTGTTTGCAATCGAAGGGTGAGTATAGTAGTTCCTATGAACAAGGAGGCCTTGCTAGGTTATCTGGAGCGGTTGGACCAAGCGTTGAAGCGGGAGGCGACCCTGCACATCTACGGGAGCGCAGCATTTATGCTCTTGGATGAACCTGAGCGGACAAGTCTGGACGTTGATGTGGCGGCCCCCTATTCGACAGCGGATGTTGGTGATCTAAGGCAGGCCGCTGCGGCGGCGGGGCTGCCGTTAAATCCTCCCGACGACTATCCCTCTGATCACTTGGAATGGATCTCTGCCGTTAGACTTTGTCTCGCGAAGCCAAATCCCGAAACGGATTTGTTGCTCTGGAAGGGTGAGCGGCTTTCAGTTAAGACGGGCTCCATTACTCAGCTTATTGCCAGCAAGTTGATCCGCTATGATGAAATCGACCGGAGTGACATCCAGTACCTGTGCCGCCAGTCCTCTGTTGATTTTATCGCGGTGGCGGAGGCGGTGACCGGACTTCCGGCGCCTTTTAATTGTGATGCCTTGGTGCTGGAGAATCTCGAGAATCTTAAGGTGGATATGACGCTTTGGAAGGGTGATAGCCGATGACCTCCCGCGAACGCTTGCAGTACGCCTATGAACTGGCTTTTTATCCGCCCCGGTTGAATGAGGTGTGGCATCAAATTTCAAAACAGCCTGAGCAAACCAGGAGCGAACTCGGTGAGTTACTGGATCAAGCTTGGCTATTGCATCAGGGGTTGCCGGAGCGCGGCTATGCCTCCCAGCGGGCTTTGAACAGGTTGGCGCTTTATCAAGCGAAAGCCCGTGCGTTCGGCATGGTGACTTTTCTGGGAAGTATTCGGCGATATTTAGGTCGTGCCCCGATTGATATTCATGTCGTCCCTGGAAATATGGTGCGGGACATAGGCCTGCCCCCATTATGCCATAGGCGTCCATAAATCCTGAGCCTGCTATTAGCCGGGGATCACTCAGGTAAATTTGTAGTCGCTAGGGACAGTTCCTATTGCTCCGGTGCCTGTCAAAGGCAACTGAGGCGCCACCGGTTTTGGGGTGCCTGATTTGACGCACGTCCGCTATGGCGGGTTAGGCTAAGGAGAAGAGGTTCTAACATGGATTTACAGGATAGACAGGATGGGAAAAGTTATCCTGTGCATCCTGTATATCCATGTTAGAAATTTGGATTTTGGTTCCGGCCATGTCGGGTTAGGTCAATAGGGAACGGACTCCCGTAATCCTCACCTAATCTAAAATTCGGGGGCAGTCCCGGTTCTGGCCTGAGCTGGGCGAATGCATTCGCCGAGGACGTCGAATGCCACCTTGTTGGATGATAGTCAGCGCGGAGCGCAGGTGGCAACCGGCGTCCTTATCGGCTGATGCCCATATAATCCTATAGAGAGCAGTTCAACTGCTCCGCAGTCGAACTGTTCTTTAATAAC
>JBAWZF010000081.1 GCA_037143175.1 bacterium | reverse complement strand
CCTCCGCGCCCCCTTCTTCACCACCCCGCCGCAGCTCACGATAAAACTTCCAGACGACATAGAGCAACAGAATGCCACCAGCAAACTTGATTCCTACGATACGAAGAAGATAGACCACCGTTGACGCAAAAATGATCCGTAACAACGTGGCGAGGGCAATGCCGATAACGATGGCTCGTTTTCTCTCCTTACCCTTCAAATCTTTGGTCGCCATGCCAATCACGATGGCATTATCGCCACTCAGAACGATGTCGATCATGATGACATTCAAAAGGGCCATAATCCCCGCTACAGTGAACATCGCAGAAATAGAAGAGCTTAAAGATTCAATCATGGGATGTGCCTAAAAGTTACTCGTTATTGGTTAATTGTTATTGGTTATGGAGGAAAATCTAAATAACAAATAACCTACAACAGGTGACCTACTCAAGCCGAATCAAGATTATTTTCCGGATCGTCATATCGGCGGCACGTTGAAAATTGAACGCCAGGAAGAACGCCCGGTTGTCTTTTTGATCAAACTCACTGACAGCCCGGGTTCCGGACACGACTGGCACCCAGTTATCCATCTCATCCCCGCGCCACCGGATATTAAAGTTCCCCAGCAAAGTCCCTGCCGATGCCGGGGATTCAAAGACCAATTCGATCGAGTATCGCCCGACGTCCAGCGGCAATTTCGGACCATAAAACACAATGGAACTCGGTTCATAGTTTGCCCGTAAAGTCACCGACCGCCCATCAGGCCGGGTAAAGCCCGCATGGAAGAAATCACTCGCCGACAATTCCAGACGAGAACCCGGCTCAGGGCTCTTCCATTCACCCGCACTCAGAATAATGGAATCAAGCTCAACCGATCCGTCAGCCGCCGCCACAACAGCACCTACCCCGGCGACCCCACTTCCCGCCGGGAGGGCTATACCCACCCACTTCCAATCAGGCGAATCAATCTTCACTTGTTCAGGCAAATTAGTGAAAGGCCCGATCACATTTGAAACCCTTATCGAACCAATACCTCTGGCTCGTATTCTCCATTTTAAAGGCAAATCCAAGACCGTCATGGATGGGGGTACCGTTACAGTCCCCGGAGGCATGCCGAATGGCACGGCCTTACGAAGTTCCTCAAAATCAAATCGTCGGGCAGGGAAATAGTACTTTGGCAGAGGGTCTTTTACACTGACAACCTGCTCAAAAACCCTCGGCTCAGCCGGAGGCTTCGCCCTACCTGAAGGAATCAGCAGAATCTTAAATGCCCATATGGCGCCATCGCTACCAATACCCTTAAGACGAGGATGACCCCGCAACGCCGCCAGAACCTGCCCCACCGGGAACGGAGAAACTTTCTCGGGAAAACTATCCTCATGCAAAACCAGATAGCCGACACCGCGACTCAATAGAAAATCCAACTGCTCATCGGACAGGCTCCCGACATTCATGCTTTCGAGCCGCTGAAAAATATTATCCTGATAGGATTTCCTCACTGTCCCACCATAGCCATTGACCATGCGCAACCTGTAAAGAGAGACGTAATACTCATTGATCGAATCGAAATGAGAGTCACCCGGCCAGATCGGTAATGACAACAGATGCGGCCGCTGATTTCCCTCCGCCTTGGCGTCCTCGGCAATTGCCTTAAACGCACCCTGTTCGCGATCGAGCAAACAAATCGTGGGATGAATGCGGTGGCCATAATCCATGACGATCGGCAGCACCATCGCCGCCAGCACCACCATGCGCCATCGGGAGGAAAGTCCGCGTAACAACGCAGGCCAAAGCACGCCTGCGGCTAATGCGATCAGCACAGGCATCAGACAGAAAATCTTATGAGGCTGACGAATCATGCCGTAAGGTGGAATCAAGGTCATCACAACCTTCCAGGCACGGGATCCGCCCGGGTTATGAACCCCGGTGGCCAGTAAGCCCACTGCAATGATCCCGAGTCCCAGCAGCACTACAGGAATGAGCGGGGACTTCTGACTGTCCCAGCTCCGCCGCCGTGCTCGCCAAAACATCCAGGCTCCTGCCGCCAGCAAGACCATCAGATAGCCACCCACATAAATTTTTCGGCCTTCCCCGATATTCGAAAGCCTGACCATTCCCGATAATAACGGTGAACCCGCGCGGATTTCCTCCATCGATCTGGTCGTGGTGGCCAGCGCGGTATCCTGAATGGAAGACCGCACATACCAGATTTGCCAAACTGCCACACCCAGAAAAAAGACCAGCGGAAGCGCAGCCTTAAGGAGCGAACGGCAAAGCGCACGAGAGGGCCACTGCCAGGGATAGTGAAACAGATAGCTCAACCCACACCAGACCGGTGCGGCTAGCATCGTAAAGAAAAAGACGTGGGTATCACTCTCCGCCAGACAGATCCCAATCCCTGCCACCGCGCCAGCCCACAGCTTGCGCTCAGCTATCATGACATCCAATGCCCAGAATACAATCGGCACCCACATCATGGTGAGGCCGGTCGGACTTCCATCAAACATGGTGATCCATGAATACGGCAACGATAGCCCCACAACCGCTGCTCCCAGAGAGATCCATTCATCGTGGCTGTACCGGCGGACTAAGAGCCAGGTAAACAGGCACATGATCCACATCGTGACCAGCTGGTTGAAGTTATAGCCAAAGGCACGCCCGCCCAAAGCCTCCCCCAGTGTGTAAAACAGGGAGAAGGGGGCGTAATAGGTACCGAAAAACGCCCCATCGGCATCGTTACCGACATTGAACTCATAGGGATTGATGAAAAGCGGGGTGTTTCCCTTGATCGTGTCGCCTGTCAGCCAAAACTGATAGAGAAACTGAAGGTGATCGCCAGGAATCATGGCGCGGGTGGCGCCCTTCTCAACATTCAAGGAGGCCGAACTGATCCCTTCCCCAATGTACCGCGGCACCGGCCAGGAGAAAAACATCCATATAGCCAGCACCACCAGAAACGAAATGATTAATCGGCGAAACGTCGTCATATACCCGTCACCGTGCCATATCCCCACGCAAGGTGTCGAGGAGGAATCAGGTGCCGACACGTCCTATTTGGTCAATGCACCCGGCCAGAGAAGCATCTTCTCAATAAGCTTTACCTCCGCTAAACCCATCCAGACAGGCAACCGGGAGGTGGCTGAACATAGGCCATCATGTGGGCTTTCAGTCGATACTCGATATTCTCTGTCATGCCGACATAGGTCTTGTTCGTTCTGCGCCTCATCTTCCTGGTCGGAGACCATCCGTAGCTCACCGTACGGCGCAGAGCGAAGGATGGCGGAGAGGGAGGGATTTGAACCCCCGGTACCTTGCGGCACTCCGGTTTTCAAGACCGGCGCGATAAACCACTCTGCCACCTCTCCAAATCAAATATTCATGCGAAGCGGGGAGACTAGATAAACTAGTGCAATCAAAGCAAGTGCTTTATTTTACTCCGCCAATGGAGTGATTAACTCCGGATAAATCACGGCATAGCGCTGATTGTTGAGCCAATATTCCCGCCCTTTGACCGTCAGGCGACGATCCACCAGGGAGGGCATCTGAGCCTCATTGCCTCGCACATAACAGACCGTCACCTTTTGCTGATTACGCAAGGTTACCAACCGGTAATCCATGCCACGGAAAAATGCCATAGGGACTCGTTCCACCATCCCGGACCGCTCCACCAGTGCCCCCTGCCCCAACACTGGCGCAAGATCATCACGAGTCAACCCCGCAGGTAACTCCCGCGACAACGAGACGTTTTCAGAAACCACAACTTTTTCAACAGCCGAAGTTGGTCCACCGGAAACCACCACAGGCCCAGGAAGTGTCTCGTTTCCAAACGGTTGAACCACTGTCCTGCTGACCCAAAGCACAAGCTCCTCAGGTGCCGCCACCTTCACCCAGTCCCCATGACTTTCCCATTCAGTCAACACCGCACCTTTGCTGACCGTCCCCACATCCCGATAACTGATCCCGGGCCCGGAGCGCAGGCGGATTTTATCCCCAGTGACCACTCCGCCCTTCACAAATTGTTTCTTCAACCAAAGCCCCGCATTGGTCGGCGCCAGAATTCCCAGCCAATCCCCCTGCACCAGTACTGCAGAAAGAAGCTGCCCCTCTTGCGCCTGGGCCACTACTTCAGTTCCCGCATCCGGCCGCACACGCAAATTCACATTGTCCGCCACAACCCGAACCCGAAAATTAGTCGATTCAGCCGCAACGGTAGAGAGCACGGTCACAAGAACAAAAGCCATCCAGGTGATTTTCATTATTTTTTCCTTTGTAGCACGTCACAAGCGATTGCTCTATAAAACCCGAACTACTCCCCAACACCAGCCTCACGGAACAGGGTGTCTATCTCGGCCCGGGACAAGGCCCGAACTTTCCCAAGAGGCAATGACCCCAAAGTCAGCGAGCCAACGGAAATACGCTGCAAGGTCAACACACTGAGCTTCACTTCCCGCACCATGCGCCGCACCTGTCTTTTACGCCCTTCCCGGAGCGTAATGAGGTATTCAGACGGCCGTGCCGGCACAGGAACAACTTCTTCGGCATGAAGCATCTCGCCTTCGGATTCAATCCCCGAAAGCATGCGGCGTCTGGCAATATCGGTCAAAGGATAATTCAGGCGCACATGATAAACCTTCGCCACCTCATGCCGGGGATGGGTCAAACGCAAGGCCAGAGCCCCATCATTGGTAACAATCAATAGCCCTTCGCTATCCTGATCAAGACGGCCAACGGGATACAGTCGCTCTTTCACATCCGGCAGCAAGTCAAGAAAGGTTCGCCGCCCATGGGTATCCTGACAGGTACACAAAACCCCACCAGGCTTATTAAGCATGAAATAGAGCTTTTGCTGAGGAAAAACCTGCTGCCCATCCATCTCGACCACATCGTCGCCAGGGGTAACAGAGACCCCTTGCTGTGAAACGACCACTCCATTGACAGAAACCCGGCTGTCTGCGATGAATTGCTCGCAGGCACGCCGGGATCCTACGCCACAGGAGGCGAGATATTTTTGAAGCCGAACCTGATTACTCAGGCTTGGTTTTGGGGAGCCCTTGTCCACGGCTACCCTCTTTCCACTTCCCACGCTTGCGCAGGAGGTCAACTCGTTCGAAACGTTTAAGAACATTACGCTTTGTGGCGATTTTATCCGCCGACTTTAAACTTGAATGCATCGACATGATCGTACTCCAACTCTTTAGCTGCCTTCATAGCAGGGCCAAAGATAATGGCGAAAAGTTGCCCCGCTGTCAATAGCTTGCGTTGCTTTTTTCAAAACACTGGGTTATCGTACCTGAAATCGGAGGATACATGTTTAATTGGCAACTTGACCGGCCTTTGGCTGTTTTTGATATTGAGTCTACGGGTATCAACCCGCGAACTGACCGTATTATTGAATTATCTATCGTAAAACTGCTCCCGCCCAAGGGCATGCAGGAATTGCGTACTTTTATCGTTAATCCAGGCATCCCGATTCCGCCCGAGTCCACGGCCATCCACGGTATTACCGAAGCGGATGTGGCTGGCAAGCCCCTCTTCAGGGACATGGCTGCAGAAATCTACCGCTTCTTAGAGGGCTGCGATCTGGCCGGCTACAACATCATCCGCTTCGATATCCCCATGTTGATTGAGGAATTCCTGCGCGCCAGCATCAACTTCAGCATGGAAGGCCGGCGCATGGTAGATGCCCAACGCATTTATCACAAGCGGGAACCCCGCGACCTCAAGGCCGCCCTGCAACACTACTGCGGAGAACTATTCCTGGAAGGACACCGGGCGGAAGCCGATGCCCTGGCCACCGTGCGGGTTCTTGAAGGGCAATTCAACCGCTATCCGGATCTCCCCCGAACGATGAATGAACTCGACAAGTACTGCGATCTTCGTGATCCGGCCTGGGTGGACCGCGACGGAAAACTCCGCTGGGCGAATGGTGAGATCGCCATTAATTTCGGCAAGAAAAAGGGCGAAAAACTCAGCGACCTGGCGAAACGGGATCCCAACTTCCTGCGCTGGATTCTGAAAAGTGATTTCGCGAGTGACACCAAGGCTATCGTTGAGAAAATATTGAATGGGGAAAAAATCACCCCGATAGGTTCCGCCCTGAATGATCAGTTGTCGGCCCTGAAGGTGGCGGACCTCGACTGAACCGGCAGAGCGTTTAACAGCCGCAACACAACCTGCCCCACGATTTCAAGGCTATTGGCACTGAGCTTATCCAGCGTGTCGTTGGCGGTATGCCAATAGTCATTGAGTCGAGGTGCTGACCCATACTGAAAATCAATCAAATCGATGGCCGGGATTCCCTTGTCCAAAAATGGCTGATGATCATCCAGGATGGAATAGTCACTCAGTGAAAATGCCGTCCTCGTTCCGGCTTCATTAGCCGCCTTGAATACTGCCGCCAATAAAGCAGGATCACTGTTACGCGGAATAGTAACGCCAAGATCCCTGTCCCCAATCATATCCGCCAGAATAAAGGCCTGTACCTGGGCGGCGCGCCCATCAGCCGCCAACTTTCCAGCCAGATGACGGCTCCCATGTAACCCGTCATTCGCACCATAATTCTCCCGGCATTCTTCGCCATCCAGAAAGACAAGCCAAACTTCAGGCCGCCCGGCAGCCGTAACGGCTTTCAGGGCCGGCACCAGCGCCAACAGCAACCCCACCCCTGACCCGGCGTCATTTGCGCCAACAAAGGAATCAATCCCTGACTTCAGATCATAGTGAGCACCAAGTATGACAATACGATCCTTCTGACCGGGGATAACACCGACCACATTCCGGAACGTCTTGATCCCCTCAGGAGTGGCGTCTTCAAAGGCATCGATGGTCGTCAACGCCCCCAGTTCGCGCAACCGGCCAGCCAGGTAGTCAGCCGCCTTGGAAGCCTGGGGTGATCCCGCAACCCCGGACCCTGAATTTAAAAACCACTCAACCTCACTCAACGCCACCGAGCCTTTGAGATCAGATACGCGGTAATCAGGCTGGGGTAAAGAGGGCGCAGGCTCACGCCCCCCGCATGAAGCGAGAATCAGAAGCACAGGGATACCAATCCACTTCATCAGCGTTCGGCAAGTCCGCACAGATCAAGGATACGGTCAAGGTCGTCATTCGTATAAATATCAAGCTGAATGTACCCCTTGACCTTCCGTCCATTGGCCGTTGTCCGGCAGGGATGAACCTGAACACTGGTCCCAAAATGCTGATGCAGCTTATCCGAGAGATACACCAGATGGCTCGCCGGAATATCTTCCTTCTCGACTGCCTTCTTTCGGGGAGTCTTACGTGAATGCTCAACAAGCCGCTCCAGCTCGCGGACGGACACGCCCTCTTTGATAATGCGTTCAGCCATTTTGCATTGCTCGGGCTCGGTTGCCAGCGAGAGCAAAATCTTGGCATGCCCGGCCGAAATCAGGCCCTCGGTCAGGAATTTCTTAACCTCCTTGGGCAGAGACAAAAGGCGAAGCGCATTGGCCACCGAGGCCCGCGCCTTGCTGACCTTTTGCGCAATCTCATCCTGCGTAAGCTTGAAAGTCTGAGCCAACGCCAGATAGCCTTCGGCCTCCTCAACCACATTGAGATCCGCACGCTGAAGATTTTCAATCAGCCCGATCTCGAGCGCCTCCAGGTCTGTCGCGTCGCGCACCACCACAGGCACCTGCTTCAAACCAGCCTCCTGTGCCGCCCGCCAACGCCGCTCCCCGGCAATCAACTCATAGCCATCCTCTGCCCTGCGGACCAGGAGTGGTTCCAGCACGCCATGTTCGCGAACCGAGGCCACCAACTCCTCCATGGCCTCGCGTACAAAGGTTCGCCGCGGCTGAAACGGACTGGGCCTTATCTTGATGACCTCAACCATCAGCGGCCCTCCTGAGGCAGGTGCAGGAGCTGCTGCAGGCGCCACGGCGGGAGTATCCTTAATCAACGCACTCAAACCCCGCCCTAAACCGTGTTTTAACGCCATTCCTCATTCCTCCTGTTGACTGCCATGCAAAAATTTACTTACGCGCAAAAAGCTGACCGGGCCGGGCGCGCGGATCCATCGCGGGCCGGGCTGTCAAAGCGGACTTAGCACCTTCGTCATCACTCTTCTCTGTGTCACCGGCGCCGGTCACAGGCGTATCCATGTCAAGCGTCGCCTCACCGGAAACTGACTCCACGGGAGTGACCTCGAATTTACCTACCAAGCTGACGCCCTCTTCCACCACCAGACGCTTGGCCTTGATGTCCCCGGAAACCCGCGCCGCGCCCTTGAGCTCAATACGCTCCTTGGCCGTGATGTTGCCCTTGACCATTCCATGCACCACGACGGAGGCGGCAATAACGTTCCCCTTGACCGCGGCACCTTTCTCCACGGACACATCCCCTGCCGTAGTAACGTCGCCATTGATCTTGCCGGCCATTTTAATGCTCCCGGAGCACTTGATGGAGCCGTTAATTTCCACGTCGTCTGCAATGATTGTCTTAATTTCGTCCATGATCATTCCTTTAATTTTGAGTTTTCAATCC
>JBAWZF010000080.1 GCA_037143175.1 bacterium | reverse complement strand
CGCTGGGCCGAGGGGGCAGAACCCGGTCGGCCCCTCCCCAGTGTCTGAATCGCAGGCAGAGTTTCTGACCGCTTGCAGCGTTTTTGGTTATCGGTTATTAGTTATTGGGAAATCATAATTTTCCCAGCAACCAATAACTGATAACTTTTTTATGCAAAGCATCGACCTCATAATGACCCTCACCCTGGGGCTGGCAATCGCCCTGGTTCTCGGATATGTCATGCAGCGGCTGAAGCTGCCAACCGTGGCGGGTTACCTTCTGGCTGGGATTGTGGTGGGCACCAATACACCCGGTTTTGTGGCCAATCAGGAACTGGCTGATCAACTGGCTTCCGTCGGCATCATCCTCCTGATGTTTGGAGTGGGCCTCCAGTTCAATTTTAAAAAACTGCTGGGAGTCCAGCGCCTCGTCCTCCCTGGCGCCCTGATTCAAAGCCTGACCGCCGCCTTCCTAGGGACGTTGGCTGCCGTGCTTCTGGGTTTTGACTGGAAGGCCGGAGTCGCTTTTGGATTGTCAATCTGCGTCGCCAGCACCGTGGCCCTCACCCGTGTTTTGTCGGATAACAACAAGCTTCATACCCCAATCGGCAATATCGCGGTCGGATGGCTCGTGATCGAGGACCTTTTAACGGTTCTGATCATGGTGCTGCTGCCTGCGGTCTTCGGGCCTGGCCAGACGGGCATCGCCGCCCTCTCCTGGAGCGTAGGGATTTCGCTCTTTAAGATCACCTTGCTCATTTTAATCGCATTTTTTCTGGGGGGCTGGCTCATTCCCCGATTATTACGCCATGTGGCGGCCACGCGTTCCCGTGAGTTATTTACCCTCACCATTCTGGTTGTGGCGCTGGGAATTGCCGTCTGTTCCTCCCTGTTTTTCGGCGTTTCAATGGCACTGGGGGCCTTCCTCGGCGGGATGGTGGTGGGGCGATCAGATTTCAATCTGCGGGCTACGACGGAAGCGCTTCCCCTGCGCGATACGTTCGCAGTTCTCTTTTTTGTATCGGTCGGGATGCTCTTCAATCCACACCATCTGCGGGAAATGCCGAGTCTCTGCCTGACGGCACTGGCACTCGTGCTGATTGCCAAACCTTTGATTGCCGGCTCCGCAATATTACTTCTGGGATATCCTACGCGCATCGCATTTTCCATAGCCGTATCATTAGCCCAAATCGGCGAATTTTCATTCATTCTGGCCGGTCTGGGCAGCCAGTTGGGGTTGCTTACCCCTATGACAGGAAACGCACTGGTCCTGGCGTCAATCCTCTCGCTCATGGTAAACCCCCTGCTCTTTCGGTTGGTGGATCCCGCCGAACATTGGCTGGCACAGCGGCCCAAACTCTGGCGGCTGCTGAACCGGCGGGCCAATCAGAAAAATGACAGTTTGGAGGCCAGCCTACCTCCAGAGACCTCCAGTACGCCCCCGTCCCATCGTGCCATCATTGTCGGTTATGGCCCTGTGGGACAGACCCTGACACAACTTCTTCGTAAAAATAATATTTCACCGACGATCATTGAAATGAACATTGAAACTGTTGACCATCTGCGTTCACGAAATATCGCGGTAATGTATGGGGATGCCGCTCATGTGGAGACCCTGAAGCGCGCAGGAGCAGCGCGAGCAGCGACCTTGATTTTAAGCGCCCCCGGGATTGCTTCGGCGTCAGATATCATCCGCCATGCCCGGGAGCTCAATCCTGATATCCTCATTCTGGCTCATGCCGGCTATCTCAAGGAACTCCACGCCCTTCACCACGCGGGTGCCAACCATGTATTTTCCGGGGAGGCCGAAGTTGCCATCGCCATGACGGCATCGATCCTGGGTCAACTAGGCGCTTCGCCTGACCAGATTGACCGCGAACGCTACCAATTGCGCGCTGATTTACTGGACCAGAAAAACCATACGAAAAAGTTTTTCTTTGATCATCGCGCTGGGTAAACCTCTGTTCAGATAGGTTCGTGTTCGATCAAATAAAGCGTCTAAAGGGGGATCGTGGCGAAGCCACGCCCGGAGTTATAACTAAGATCCGCGCGGCCTCTAGAATTAATTATTTCAGAAGCGATGAGATGAATTGCTATGACCGAGTTTCTATTTGTGTGTCCCTATTTTTTCCTGCTCTTTCATGGGGTATGAGTTGCTATTCATCGCCTCACTCCATTCGCCGATCAAGCCGCGCCCTCACGGCACGGGCCAGATCTTCGAGGGTATAGGGTTTGCCAAGCCAGTCAACGCCCATTGCCTTGACTTGATTTTGCTTTTCTTGAACCGAATAGCCGCTAATGATAATAAGCTTTTGTGTCGGATATAACTGTAATATTTTCCGGCAGACGACCATTCCATCGAGCCCCTCCATGCACATATCTGTCATCACGAGGTCGAACGGAGTCGGCTTACCGGCCTGTACGGCCTCCTGAAACAGCTTCACGGCTTCTTCTCCATTGGATACGACTGTTGGTTTATAACCCAACTTCATTAAAGCCCGCCTCGCAAGAACCAGCTGACCAGGCTCATCATCCACTATCAGGATCCGCTCATGGCCGCCCACGACGATAGTCGCGGCAGGCATCTCAGACACGATCGCTTCCTCGGCCGGTAGATAGACCGTAAACGTGGCCCCTTTGCCGGGCTCACTCTTGACATCCAGAAACCCATCATGATCCTTCACCAACCCGTGCACCACCGACAATCCCAGCCCGCTACCGCTGCGTTCACTGGGCTCTTTGGTTGAAAAGAATGGCTCAAAGATCCTGGCGATGATCTTTGAATCTATCCCGCAACCCGTGTCTGCAACTTCAACAATCACATACTCCCCTGCAGGCACATCTTCATACCCTTGGTACGATTCCGCAAATACCTTTCGACCGGTCCGGACCACCACATCGCCCCGCCCTTCAATCGCCTCCGCCGCATTGCCCACCAAGTTAGCCACCACTCGTATCAGTCTCGAATCCGAACCAAGGCACGCAGTTGATTCGGCAGTCAGTTCACTTACTATCTTCACATCCGGCCGCTTATCCTGTATGGCCCTGATCTGATTCGAATCTATCACTTGTCGCACCACCTGGTTGACATCTATCAGCGTCTTCTTGAATTGGCCCCGCCGGCCCATCACCACCAGATCGTTGACCACCGCAGCAGCCCGCAGGGCAGAGGTCTTCAATATCTGCACGTCCTGGCGGACATCCGCATACTCAGGATCGTCAGGACTCCCATGCCGTTCGATATACCCAGATATCATGTCCGGCAGTACAACAATCGGGCCCAGCACATTGTTTAGGTCATGCGCCACACCCCCGGCGAGCATCCCAAGAGCCTCCATCCGCCCCGCCTGTTCCAGTTTCGCCATCAACACCTTCTCTCGTGCCTCGGCCTGCTTGCGCTCGGTGATGTCTTCAAATACGCCCAGCACGGCAAAGGGACGCCCAGCCGCATCGCACAGCGGCACCTTGGACGTGTCCACCCAGAGACGACGTCCGCTGGCCGCCTGCACCTGCTCAATTATGTGAAATTCAGGACGGTTGTTCCGGATGACATCCCCGTCGACGGCACAATACGCTTCGGCCTCCTCCCGCGTCCATGGCAGGCCAAAGTCCGTCTTGCCAACGACTTGGGATGGCTCGTTAAGCCCAACGATAACCGCAAACACCCGATTGCATCCGAGATAGCTGCCTTCGCGATCTTTCCAGAAAACGGCTTGGGGCACGGTATTGAGGATCAAACTAAGGGTTTCACGGCTTTTCTGAAGTTCTGCCGTCCGCTCGCCCACCGCAATCTCAAGAGTCGCTTTCGCCCTCACGGTCTGCAGGAAATATTTGAACGCCAGCAGAAACAGCCCCATGACAAGGAACAAATACCCATAGACGTAAACCGTTTTATGCCATCGCACAACCTGCAACCAGCCTATTACCGTCCCTTTCTCTTTGTGCATGATTGAGGTGCGGAGTTCCTTTTGGGAAATCAACCCGGCGCGAAGAAAGAGGGTTTCTAAAAAATGGGCTTCCGGACCACGCACTTCAATGAATGGCTTATCGGCATTGACGGCAAAGACCGTGATGCTTTCATAATCGCTAATTAATGCCGCAGCTTGAAGATATTTCAACGCCCCTTCCTCATCAAAGTTCCACACCGCGTTGGCAATGATGGCAGCCTGCTCTCTCAGTTGTCCGACGGCGATCCGGCTGAACCGGATTTCCCAACTGATTACAAAGGCGGAAAAAAGTGCGAGGAGCACCATCGCCAGGGAAACGGTATTAAGAAATTTATTCATGTGCCCATTCCGTTCCGTAAATCACTTGAGAGTACCGGGTTCTGCCCATCATGATGGCTCTGAATGCTTCCCCTGTAAAGTCTTGAGTTGTGAGAGCTGACCTCCCCTCACCTTGACTGTCCAGTGCCTTTCGTCTAAAGTTCCTCATTACTGCAGGAATCCATTGTCTATCCGTTCATGCGCGCACTCTTACAGGAGGGAAGCATGCGGGAAGATTCGTGAGTGATAAGCAGCCCTTGATCAACAATTCAATCCAACTGGATGTATGACTATAAAATACCGCCTAATGGTGACCGTCATTGGATTCGTATCGGCAGTAGTGAGCGCGGCATACGCCCAACACATCGTCATTTCAACCTTAAATGCGCATGACCCGGCGACAGAAATTGCTGAAAAAATCATGACGGAAGCCTATAAACGAATTGGCTTGACGATGGATATTCGCTATTTCCCCGGAGAACGAGCCCTTGAAACCGCTAACTCTGGCGATGTGGATGGGGAGCTTTACCGAAAGAATGGGATTGAGCAAACTTTTCCCAATTTGATCAGGATACCATTCGTCATCTCAAAAAATGATTTTGTAGTTTTCACTAAATCCAAGTCATTTAAGGTGAAGGGATGGGAAAGTCTTGCGCCCTATAGCGTCGGGTATCAGCGCGGGGTGAAAGCCATTGAAATGAATCTTACAAAAGACACGAAGGCAGAAGCTGTGACCACACTGGAACAAGCCTTTAAGAAACTTGACCAGGGAAGGAGTGATGTCGTCATAGATGCCCGTCTATCAGGCCTGCGACTACTCAAAGACATGCGGTTGAACGGGATTGGCATAGTGGAGCCACCGCTCGCCCAAATCGAAAATTTTCATTACCTGCACGTCAAAAACAAGCATCTTGTCGAACCGCTCACGATGTCATTGCAACAGATGGAGAAAGAGGGGGTCTTGCAAAAGCTCCAGCAGCAAGTTGTGGAAGCCATTCAATCCCCTCTAGTGATATCGCGTGTTGAGGCGTGTCCCGACAGGTGTGTATCGGTGCCGCCCGAAAGGGAATCTACGATTATTCTTGGCAATACAAATATGAGGCCGCCGCTTCCGGCAAGAGGACTGACAAGGGATATTCACACACGGGAGTAACTCGATGACCACACCCGCCGCCGTCTCCACGCTGAGAACGCTACTCACGGCACAGCGTCTGGCCGCCGTGGCGACTCAGCAAAACGGAGATCCCTACACCAGCCTTGTGGCGTTTGTCACTTTATGTTGCGCGCAACATAAAATGACATGCGCACAACTATGAAAACGATGTTTCAGGGCGGTCTCAACGGGTGTGTGCCCGTACCACCATAAAAGCGATTTCTTATCCATTCCGTTCGGCCAGCATCAACCAGACCTCAAGTTCCACGAAGTCGAGGGGTTTGGTGAAGAATCTGGTGCCATATTTCGCCAAACGCATCATAACAGAATCGGGGATCCCTTTGCCGGAGAGGAGTGCAAGGCGTTTGCACTTGCATCCTTTTTTCATGATCGTTTCGATGAATTGTGCCCCATCTACTTCCGGCATGTCATAGTCCGAGATGATGATATCGGGACACGTGGATTCAGGGAAACAGGCCCCGTGTCGTGCCGTGTAAATGGGACACGAAAGCGGGGTGTCGTAGGTTAAAACCGCATGGCCCCGGCGGCGGAAAACGCCACCCAACACATGCAGAACCATGGGGTCATCATCAACGAAAACGATTTTCATTCCAACCGATATCCCTTCTGACTCCCCCCAATCGAGCGCGGGACTATAGTCGAGACCGCATTTTGAGGGCAAGAGATTTTTAATTATTAATTTGACTCCAATATGCGGTTATTTTAGCCTCCTGCCTCTTTTTTGCGGGCGGGGGGATTTATGCGACATAACAAATCATTTGGAATCAAAGTAGAGGAGGCCAGAAAACAGGTCACACCGAAGATGTCCCGGAGTGAACTTGCCAAACGACTCACGAGCGCGGGGGTAACCGTCAGCGCCTCTGACGTTACTGAGATCGAGGCCGGGAAACTTGGTTATGACCAATACAAAAGAACATAAAATAATTGGGAAATGGCTTAGAGGGAAACGGGAAGAAGCCTGCTTATCACGGGCTCAATTGGCGGGATTAATCGGACAAAACGAGTCTTTTATTGGACGTTACGAATCAGGCGTTCGACTTGATGTCATCCAGTTCGCCAAAATCGTCATCGCTCTGAAAGCCGACCCCTGTAAAGTCTTTAAACAGTGCCTGGAGAATGTAGAACAGGAGTAGTGCGGCGGATCAGACCTTACGCTTTCGGGCTTTGACGACTTTCGAAGCACCGATAATTTTTTGAATCATGTCCCTGTATTCAATCTCGGCATTCCTATCAAGCACCTTGCAGACCCAGAAAAACTCCACTACATCCAGACGCCGCTTACCTGTTTCAATGCGCCACACGAACGAATTCTCACGCCCCAAAAGCTTGGCAAGATCACGCTGTGAAAGTCCCGCGTCATCCCGCATTTTAACCAACTTTGCAAGAACATGCTGATACTCAGGACTATGGATTGATTCCGTCATGTTTTGAATTCCCCCTTTTAATATTAGAACATAATCACCCTGCTTTTGCCAGAAATTTCCAAAATGCTCTCAGTCGGACACAGCAATCCCGCCATGACGCGACATTACACCCACACCAGCGAGGCCGCCGCAATTGCCGCCGTAGCGTCTCTGCCGTCCATTATGGCTGAAGAAGCCAAAGCCCTGCCCCCGGCACCAGTGCCCCGCCTGATCGATGCGGAGGCCGTTCTGGCGATAATTGAAGGGGCGACAGCAAAGACATGGAAAGCCAAGATGGATGAATTGCGGGTGTTGTGTAAGTGAGGCAGAAAAGCTTGCTCTGAAGTCTGATCTTACGTTCTGAGCGTTGTGGAAATTGCGGGAACGATCTTCTGGAGGCACATGCAAACATTAACCATAGAGCAAACGAAGGAACTACGAGGGCTTTGCCATGCCGGCAGACTTTATGATATCGAAAAAATGTTGGCGCAATACGGAACGATTACAGCCCATCCTGATGTGAAACGTGCCCCCATCGACATTGCGATGAAACTGGGGTTCCACAGCCTTGTTGAACTATTAATCCGGAAGACTGATGACATAAAAGTCAAGAATCACGCGCTACGCGCCGCTGTACGCAATAGGCGCTTCGATATGGTCGAAATGTTGGTGGGTTATGGCGCTGACCCGTTGTCGGCGCCTTTCGAAGACGTTCTTTGCTCCTATGATGCGGAGATGGGGCGTTACTTCATGTCCAAGGGGGCCGATCTTGTCACTGGCAACCCATTTGCCATCGCGTTTCAGGAGTGTACGAGGCCAGCATTAGGGGTCTACCTTGACGCATACAAAGCGTACCCACATTTGAAAGACGCACTTCAGCGTCAACTCGATATGGCGCTAAGTTACCACTGCAAAGACGGCAGCATCAAATGGGTGTCGCTCCTGATGTGGGCGCATGCAGATCCGCTGGCGCGTGTTCCCGGCCTTGACGATCCGGAGGAGGATCTGGATGACCCCGCACTGGGCTGTACCGGGGCAAGATACGCAGCCATGGAGGGTCATCTTGAGGTCATCAAAAGAATTTGCGTCAACCATACCAAGCCGGGGTGGCAGGATGCGCTGCGTTCAGCATGTTCATTCGGCCATACCTCTATTGTCGAGTTCCTCCTGGATAAGGGAGTCAAACCCAATGACAAACCAAATGGAGGAGCTTCAGGCCTTGATTCTGCTCTAAATGCCATTGGCCGGGGCGCTAGATTTTCAAAAAACAGTCCCTACCCCTACCCTTGCACAGCCAGTCCGTCCATTGAGGTAATCCGCTTATTGGTTGAACATGGTGCCCTCTGGGTACCCGATGACAACAGCGCCATCAATGGGGCAAGGCGTTCACTTTATGAAGTCGAAAAAAGATATACATTGGACGTGATCAAACTCTTCGCCACGTATGGTGCTTGCGACAAGAACCTACTTTGGAAATTTGTTTCCTCCAGCACAATGGTTGGGCGCCTAGCTCTAGATGATCTGGAGAAACTGATAGACAAGCAGTGGCTAAAAGGAAGGAGACTGCCATGAATGCGGAAAGCCCTTCCGCACACATGTGGTCAATGGATCGAAGCCGCACTTTGGGTGAACCCGAGTCGACTTCCCCTGCCGGATCCATTTATCGACCTGATTCAGATTGTTGGACCAGCAGAGTGCCTGGAATGCCCGAGACTCCTCAAGCGATAGCGTGGTTTCCATATATGGCCTTTCCCCCAAGAGCTTATACGGGCTCTTTGCCTCGCAAGGTGCCTCTGATGAAACGCACCTGTTTTTTGACCTGCGACAGGAGATTGCGGTATTTCGCGCGGAATTCCTTGG
>JBAWZF010000079.1 GCA_037143175.1 bacterium | reverse complement strand
CAATGTCTGGCTCAGGTTCAACAACCGGCACGGGTTCCAGGACGGGCTCAGGAGCTTGGACAATCACAGGGGGTGGCGCCGGGTCCGGTGTGACGACTAGCTCAGGGATCGGCGGCGTGGCCGCAGGTATGACCACAGGGACCGGCAACACCGGACTCTGTTTGATAATTGGAGAAGCCACCGTGACGCCAGCGATGGGGGCCACAACTGGGCGAACAGGATTGATTATCGGCGGTGGCACCACGGGACGCGGAGCAGGCGATACCGGAGTAGTCGGCGGAAGCACCACCGGTGTGGCGTTCACGGCAGGCTTCGCCACACTCGGCGCTTCCAACTCCGTGTTCACCCCTTGCAGGGTCGCGACCATAGCTTTGCCGGCACCTTGCCAAAGAACGATCACCGGGCATCCAGTTCGTCCCAGCTCTAAGCAAGCCTTGGCCACTACTGCCGATACGGTGGAGTATACGGTCGGGCAACACACCATTCCGGTAGTGCCAGACTTCAGCAACTGAATCACCCGCTCACGCGCGGCCGCCGGGTCAATCGGAATAACGCTGACAACCAGCTGGTAACCCGCTGCGGCGAGAACCGGTTCAAGTCCAAGGATCATTGAGAATGAGTCAGGCGAACTGGCCGAAGATAGGACGAGGCAAATTTTGTCCACCGGTTTGCCGGGATCTCGGCTCACGGCAAGGACAGGCTGAGAAGCACCGGAATTTACAATTGGGGTCGACTGGTAGCCAAGTTGGCGCACAGCAGCTAGGACACGATCCTGTGTATCTTGGCCTATCCGATACCTGTCGGCCTTCCCGTTTACCACAAACGAGACCGTAGATATCGAAACCCCGGCCGCCCTGGAAACATCCCTGATGGTTACTGAATTGCTCATGCTAAACAGTTTAGCACAATAAATTCACAACACAATTAATCACGTAGACACGGACACACCGAGCAAATCACAGCGAGGAATGGTCCCGGGAGGAAGCTCCGTTTTACGGGAGGCGATCCAGAGACGAATGGTCTCATCGGCACGATCCCAGGTGACCCGGTAGCGAGCCTCCACCATTCCAGATGCCGTGCTGGCAGCCGGGACGCACGCGGTGTCGCCGCTGAAGGGGGCGTTCTGGAGATAGGACAACAGGGCGTCAATCAACGGATGCCCGACACCGAACAGTTCACATTTCTTCGTGCGGGTCGCCAATTCTCGGTCAAAGGTGACGTTCTCGTAGCGAGGCGCCACAAGCGGGTAAACTTTCAGGCAATCTGGCGTTTGAATGCGCCAGAATTCTCCACTCGGCAACACGCTGCCGCCGAGGCGTATCACGGCCGCCCGACACCAGACGTTTATTGCTTTTTGAGTTCAGAGTATCCCTCAGGGGATCCCATATGTCCATTCAGCACCTGGCCATTTATGAAGAAAAGTGACGCCATCCCCTTATCTTTACAATATTCTTTTCCCATCCGGAATTCTGAATTATTGTGAGTAAGTGCGAATTCCGAGTGGTATAGTCCTCTCATCCGTATGACGAACAAAGCAAACAACTCGATCGACTCATCACGGCTATTGTATCGCCTCAGCTATACCCTGGCCGTGGTGGCCTGTGCCTTCTCACTTATCGTGGGCATCTTAATGGTGTCCAACCTGCTCACGATCCGAACGGCTTCCCCTCTCAATTTACCGGAGCTGTCGCAACTTCAAGCCTCCTTGAAAGCCAGTCCTGCTGATGATGCCTTAAAAGACAAAATCAGGGATCTGGATGTCGTGGCCCGAAGTTTCTATTTTGGCGGGCTTGGCTCCCTCCGAACCGGCGCGTTCCTGCTTCTGAGCGGCGTCATCGTGGCATTGATCAATCTGAAGATTATAACTCATCTCCGTCGCCACCAACCGGATCCACGGGAATTCCCCACCCTGCCTGATCCGTTAGCCACCTCTGCCACTGTCCGTTGGGTGACTGGCGGTATAGCCATTGTTCTGGTTGTTGGTTCGCTGGCCTATGGGCTGCGGCTCAGCGGGACGCAGCCTAATCGAGCACCTGAGACGGTCACACGTAGCCTTGGGATTTTCGACGCCGAATCCGCCACCAATTGGCCAAGCTTCCGCGGTCGCTCCGGGAGTGGCGTTTCCGCCACCACCAATCTACCAATCGCCTGGGATGGTTCCTCGGGGCAGGGCATTCTCTGGAAAACGCCCATTCCTCTTCCCGGCCTGAGCTCACCGATTGTCTGGGGTAACAAAGTCTTTCTGACAGGTGCAGCCGCCGACAAACGCGAAGTCTACTGCTATGACCTCGCTACTGGCACCCTGCTCTGGCAAATGGGGGTGGCGGCCACCTCAGGCGTGGCGAAAGTGAGCCCTGAAGTTAATCAGGATACCGGATATGCCGCTTCAACACCTGTAACCGATGGCATTTTCGTCTACTCGATCTTTGCCAATGGAGACGTAGCGGCCATTGATCATTGTTCCCTGACAAGATGGACGACTGATCTTGGCGTTCCGATTAACCGTTACGGTTACGCCTCCTCCCTCGCCATTTTCAATAACCTGATCCTGATCCAGTATGATAATCAAACCGACAAGGGAGGCATTTCTCAGTTGATCGCCCTTGATGCCGCCACCGGCAAACGGACTTGGACTGTCGCACGGCCTGTCGCCGATGCCTGGCCCTCACCCGTCCTCATTCAGACGACCAACGGCCCGCAATTGGTCACAGCCGCCAATGAGTGGGTAATCGCCTATAACCCGGATTCCGGCACAGAACTCTGGAGAGTGAAAGTGAATGGCACCGATTCCTCCGCCTCCCCAATCTTAGCCGGAGGATTGGTGTTGGTCTCGGTTGCGGGCGATAAAGTCTACGCCATCCGACCGGACGGCCGGGGTGATGTTTCCGCCACGCATGTAGCCTGGCAGTCGGACAGCGGCATCAGTGATGTGGCCTCCCCCGTCAGTAATGGGAAACTTGCTTTTTTCGTCAATGCCAGCGGCGGACTAACCTGTCTCGAGGTCGCCAGCGGCAAGGTGATCTGGGAGCACAGTCTGGATGGCGAATTTTATTCTTCACCCGGTCTCGCAGGCGACCGTCTCTATCTAGTCGCCCGGAGCGGGCAGGTAATCATTCTCAAGGCCGGGCGACAATTTGAAGAAATTGGCAGAGCCAACCTGGGCGAACCCAGCGATGGGTCACCGGTCTTCATCAAGGGCAAGATTCTCATTCGCGGAATCAAAAATCTGTTTTGTATTGGGGCCTTATGAGTAGCCAGCCCATCGATCTGCCAATCGTTGACACCATTGTGACTGAATGCGGGCGCGCCCCTCAGGCAGTGATACCAATTTTACAAAAACTGCAGGCTCATTACCGTTACCTGCCCGAAGCCGCCTTGCGCCGAGTCTGCGAGTTAACCGAGATCACGCCAGCGGCCATTGCCGGGGTATCCACCTTCTACTCACAATTCCGTCACAAACCCGTTGGCCGGCATATCATCAGCATCTGCCACGGAACGGCCTGTCATGTCAAAGGCTCCGACCTCATCCAAGATGCCTTGACCCGTCATCTCCGCCTCAAGGAAGGCGACGACACCGACCCGGACGGAATTTTCACCCTGGAACGTGTAGCCTGTCTCGGCTGCTGCACTCTGGCACCAGTCATCAAAATTGACCAAGTTACGTATGGGCACCTGACCCCCGAAACCGTTTCGCGAGCGGTACAAGACTTCCTCGAGCTTGAAAAACAACAAGTTGTGCCGCGTCATTATGATCAGACGAACACCACCCCTTCAGGACTGACAGAAATTCGCATTGGGGTGGGCTCCTGTTGCGTGGCCGGGGGAAGTCAGGCCGTACGACAGGAACTTGAAAACGAAGTCAGAAAGTTGGGCGCTGCCGCCGTCATTAAACCCGTGGGTTGCGTGGGAATGTGCCATCAAACTCCGTTGGTCGAAATTGTTTCACCCGGGGAACAACCGGTTACCTATGCAAAAGTCCAACCAGATGAAGCCGCCCAACTGATCCGACAGCACTTCAAACCCAAAGGCATTCTCCGCCGCCTCCAAACCAGCACGACTAACTTCCTGGAGCACCTGCTCACAAATGACTTATGGGAGCCTGTGAACCGGTATGCACTGGACGTCAGGGACGCACCCGTATGCTCCTTCCTTGGAAAACAGAAACGGATCGCTACGGAGTGGTGCGGGGACATTGATCCCCTGGACCTGGATGAATACTGCGCGCATGGCGGCATGACGGCCTTGAAAACCTGTCTGGGCCAGGACAAGCCTGCCGCCATTATTGACACCATCACCCAATCCGGTTTACGCGGACGAGGCGGGGCTGGCTTTCCAACTGGCCGAAAATGGACCATGGTTCATAACGCTGCCGGCACACAGAAATACATCTTATGCAATGGCGACGAAGGCGATCCGGGGGCCTTCATGGACCGGATGCTGCTGGAGTCATTCCCCTACCGGGTGCTGGAAGGGATGATCATCGCCGCATATGCCATTGGCGCAAGTGAAGGGGTTATTTACATTAGATCGGAATATCCTCTGGCCATTCAGCGCATCCGCAAGGCACTGGCGCAGCTTGAAGCCCGCGGCTATTTGGGTGCTTCCATCCTCGGCGGCAAGTACAGTCTGACGCTCCGGATTGTTGAAGGGGCTGGCGCATTTGTCAGCGGAGAAGAAACCGCCCTACTGGCCTCCATCGAAGGACAGCGGGCCATGCCGCACTTCCGCCCCCCCTATCCGGCTGAACGCGGACTATGGGGATGCCCCACCGCCATCAACAATGTGGAAACCCTGGCCATGGTGCCCTGGATCATCCGCAACGGGGCCGCCTCCTTTACCGAATTGGGAACGGCCACCAGTTCCGGCACCAAGGTCTTTTCGCTGACAGGGAAAGTCAAACGCGGCGGCCTGATCGAAGTGCCCATGGGAATCCAGCTTCGTGAAATTGTAGAGGACATCGGCGGGGGCACAGGGAGTGACAGGAAGTTTAAGGCGGTACAGATCGGAGGCCCGTCAGGAGGGTGTCTTCCCGCCTCCTGCGGCGATACCCGCGTGGATTATGAAGCATTGGCCTCCGCCGGCTGCATCATGGGTTCCGGCGGGCTGGTGGTTCTGGATGACTCCGACTGCATGGTGGATCTCGCCCGATATTTCATGGCGTTTACGCAACAGGAATCCTGCGGCAAATGCACGCCCTGCCGGATCGGCACTAAACGCATGCTGGAAATTCTCAATCGATTATGCGCAGGGCGGGGTCAGGATGGTGATATCGACCGCCTGGAACACCTCGCACAAACTACCCGCTCAAGCAGTTTGTGTGGCCTGGGGCGTACCGCGCCCAATCCGGTGCTATCCACCCTCCGGCATTTCCATGATGAATACGAAGCCCATTTGGCGGGGTGTTGCCCATCCCTGAAATGCCGCGCACTGATTGCCTACCGGATCAATGAAAAGTGCATCGGCTGTACCAAGTGCGCACAGGTTTGTCCGGCCTCGGCCATTGAACTGACGCCTTATCAACCCCATGTCATACAACAGGACAAATGCACCCGATGCGATACCTGCCGGCAAGTTTGCCCGACTAATGCCATATGGATCGGGGACAAAGGGAATTATGCCCAAAATAACGATTAATGGACAAACCATCGCCGTCGAGCCCGGCACCACCGTGCTTGAGGCCGCTCGTCTCGCAGGAATCATCATCCCGGTACTTTGCGATTTGAAGGGGCTGCCGCACTTCACCTCGTGCATGGTCTGCGTTGTTCAGGAAAAAACTTCTGGCCGTCTGATTCCCTCCTGCAGTGCGTTGACCGCTGAAGGCATGATAGTGGAGACGGACACAAACGAAGTCCATCATGCGAGAATAGCCTCCCTGAATTTGCTCATGAGCGAACATGCGGGCGATTGTGAAGCGCCCTGCACGACCACCTGTCCCGCTCATCTGCAAATTCCTCTGATGATCCGGCAGATTGCGAAAGGAAAACTGAACGACGCCATCGCCACACTTTACGACACCATCGCCCTCCCTTCCGTACTAGGGCGAATTTGTCCTGCTCCCTGTGAAAAGGCCTGTCGCCGGGGACGCATTGATTCGCCTCTCGCGATATGCTTGCTTGATAGATTCGTCGGGGATGAGTATGCAGACGCTCAAGCCTCCTATGCGGAGAGACCAGCACCATCCCCCTCAAAGCCCATAGCCATCGTCGGAGCAGGTCCAACGGGTCTTGCGGCAGCGTTTCATCTCTCACGAGCCGGATATTCATGCACGATATTTGATGACCGAGCAGAGCCAGGCGGACAACTCCGGTATTCGGTGCCAGAGCATGTCCTCCCCCGCTCCGTGTTGGATCGGGAAATTCAGCGCATTCATAAGCTAGGCGTGAGTTTCCGCATGGGCACCCGTCTAGGCTCCCGCATCACTCTCCAGGATTTGAAGACCCACTTTGCCGCTCTTGTTCTTGCCTTCGGGAAAACAACGGACACCTCACTGGTGGACTTAGGCATTACCGTACAACCCCAGGGGATCAAAGTTGACACTCACACCTTCCGCACGTCGGACGATAGAGTTTTTGCGGGTGGTGAGGCCGTTCAGGCGGGACACATGGCCGTCAGGGCTGTCGCTCATGGCAAATCCATAGCCGTTTCCATAGATCAGTTTCTCAGGGGGCTGCCCGTAACGGGGCCCGTTCGACGATTCGAGTCACGTTTAGGAAAGATCAAGGATACGGAAAGCCGGGAACTGTTAAAAGAGGCCGCTCCGACTCCCCGTATCCGACCGGGTGTCGGGCCAGACGCAGGGTTTACAGCTAATGAAGCAAGGCGGGAAAGCGGGCGATGCATGCACTGTGATTGCCGCAAGGCGGAAGCATGTAAACTTCGGGATTATATGGAAATCCACATGAGCGGCCCCCTGCATAGTCCCGCTGACGGGCGAAAGCCGGTCGAGCGAAACACCTCTCATCCCCTCGTCATTTTTGAGCCGGGAAAATGTATTCATTGTGGCATCTGCGTTAGAATCACCACTCAAGCGGGAGAAAAGCCCGGACTGACCTTTCTGGGGCGCGGCTTTGATGCCGTGGTTGGGGTTCCCTTTGAAGGCTCACTTGAGGCCGCTCTGGGCCAATCGGCCGCGGTCTGTGTGAGGGAATGTCCAACGGGAGCCTTGGCGTGGAAGGATTGTTGAAAGATTCCCCTAAACTCTATAAATTGACACCTATGGAAGCCGAACCTGTAGCCCAACAGCGAGATCATGAGCAGGATGTGACCGACCTCATTCAGATCATGGGTCAAACCATGAACATGGCCCTGCTTTACGGAGTCACACACAAGGTCGCCCGCTCATCGCTTGACATCAGTTTTACCGTCATCAGTAAATTTATTGAATTCCATAAACACATCCACTTCAGCATCGCGGATGGATCGCTACTCATAAATGGAGAATCCACTGCAGGCAGTCCCTTAGCGGCCAGTTTCACCACCAGATTGACCGCCCTGAATCTCCTCAGCTTCACCATTGAGCCAGGTTTCTCCCTGGACGAATGTATTTCTCTCTTCTCTCTTCTTCTCACCCCTACCGCCAAACTGGATCTGACTAAAAGTGCGGGCGAACTAATGGAAGGCCTTGGACTCAAACACATTGAAGCCAAATCTTTTTCGTATCGCCGTGTTTCAGAAGATGAACCGCAGGAAATCACGCCACCACCCTCCACTACCCCGCCTGCCCCGGAAACACCACTCCAGGAATCTGCTCCTACTCAACCCGACCTGGAAAATATCATGGCGTTCCTGAAAGGCGATAATCAGGCCGATTCCAATCGTTCTACAGAGGATATCCGCCATCTGGCGGCGGACACAGAAAAGCTGGCTGAACTGATCCTCCGCACCGTCGAAATCCGAGCCAGTCAGGCGGACCTCTCCGAGGGCGAAACCCTTACGGATCTCGTGATAGGATGTATACAAAAAGTGGTGCAGCCTGTTCTGAAAGACCCTTCCGCTAAAACACAGAAGGGCCGTAAACACATCAAGCATTCCCTTTTAATGCTTGAAAAGGTTTTATTGGATCGCCTGAAAAATATTGCAGGCGAGCAAGCTGTCCACGCCACCGAGGCCATGATGGACGAGATCACCGAGGATCTGGATCTGGACGCCATTGCCAGCAAATACATGAAAAACCGGCGCCTCGCTGAAAAAACCAACGCGAAACTTTCACATCTGATTGAACGTTCTTTGGACGATCCCCAGCAATTAGAAGAGCTGAGGGGGCGCTTGGCTGATCAGGGACTCACCCCGGAGGGGTGGCAGGAACTCACCGTCAAACTCGCCCCCACCAGTACCGGGGAAAGCGGGGGTGGCGGTGGAAGCGGCTTAGGGGATGGGGTGAATGAAATTAAAATTCTGACCCTACTCCTGGCCCGCATCGGGGAAACCATCCAGAATCCGCCCGCTTCCGAGGCCCCCTCGGAAATTCAATTCCTCATTACCGAAACCGGAGAGCACCTCACCGCTCTCGCTGAAATCACTGACAAGAAAATCAAGACCCTGAAATCCCTGCTTACGGATGAGGAAACTAATCCCGTTCTATCCCGGTGTGAACTGTTGGAAATACTGGCCGAGATTGCCCAGGAGATCATGCAACCCCTGACGATCATAACGGGAACCGTCGCGATGATCCGTAGTCTCAGAACAGGGCCACTCACCGATACCCAGGGCGAATTACTGAGCATGATCGCAGAAAGCTGCAAGCGCATGACGACTCTGGTCAACCACCTGATGCAACTCGCCGGCACGCCCCAGACACGACAGCCCGATCGCGCCATTCTTAACGCTGCCTATCAACAAAATTGACAAATGACCCCTGCGATTCAGACACTGGGGAGGGGCTCGGGGGGTGCCAACCCTGACCGTTAA
>JBAWZF010000078.1 GCA_037143175.1 bacterium | reverse complement strand
CACTGCTCACTGCTCACTGCCCACTGCCCACTGACTTCCGGCGCCACTAGCGACACCTTCTTCTTGCTTAAAAAATCCTGCCACTCCGGCGTTGGGATCTGATCTGTTACAACCGTAGAAATCGACTCCCAATCCACAATTTTGTAGAGGGAAGGTGATTCAAATTTAGTGTGATCAAGCACCAGAATGGTTTCGCGCGCATGGCGGACGGCTAGGCGGTACAGGTGGGCACTTTCGATGTCGCTAGCGGCAAGTCCGAAATCCATACCCACCCCGTCGGCCCCAATAAAGGCCCGATAGCCGCGTAATTGTTCCATCGCCTCCATGGCCAGCGGCCCCACGGTGTCCATGCGATCTACGCGGTATTGTCCGCCCAGCATAATGATGTTGATATCCGGGATTGCAGACAACTCTTCGGCGAGTCGAATGGAATTGGCGATCACCGAAAGACTACGCTTGCCTTTCAGCAGGCCTGCCATCTGAAACGTGGTAGTTCCTGAGTCGAGAAAAATCTGGTCGCCATCCTGTATCAGATTGACGGCTAACTCACCGACCCTGCGTTTGGCTTCGACATTACGAATGTTTTTTGAACGGAATGAAAAGTCGGCATGGCGCTTCAGTGTGGCACCACCATAGATCAGTTCCAACTCCTGTGCATCCGCCATGGTTTTCAGGTCTCGCCGTACGGTAGCCTCGGAAATAGACATTTCAACAGCCAGATCCTTTACCAGAACATGTCCGTTCCGGTAGACCCGCTCCAAAATGATGTCTTTTCGCTGTTTTCCTGAATAAACCACGGCAAAGTGCTTTCTTTTGCAAAAACTATGCAAATGTTTGCCATAAGTGTTGCATCTTTGTCAACAAAATGTTGCAAATATCTGTTTGACATATTTACATGTTCGCTTCATAGTTCGACCATTATTTGAGTAGAACTGGTTTCATTGATTTCGCGAAATCTGCATTTATTAGGGAGAAGCAACAATGTTCGAAGTCCAAATGCCTCAAGCTGGCCAATCTATGGAAGAAGGAACCATCGTTCGATGGCTCAAGAACGAAGGTGATAAGGTTCAATCAAAAGACATTCTATTCGAAGTGGAGACCGATAAGGCCGTGGTGGAAGTGGAAGCCGGGCATGACGGCATCCTTCGCAAAATCATCATTCCTGTTGGTCAAATGGTGCCGATCCGTACCCGTGTGGGTTTGATTGGCGACACCAATGAACCGATCCCTGCTGATGCCGGTTCCCCGGCGCCTGCCGCTCCGTCAGCTCCCATTCCCGCGCCAGCCGCTGCTGTGTCTGCTGCCGTAACAGGTGGTACTTTGACGGATGTGCTGATGCCGCAGGCCGGACAATCCATGGAGGAAGGGACGATCGTTCGCTGGCTGAAGAATGAAGGTGATCAAGTTCAGGCGAAGGAAATCCTGCTTGAAGTGGAAACCGATAAAGCGGTCGTGGAAGTCGAAGCCGGACATGATGGGACGCTGCGAAAGATTCTTGTTCCTGTCGGTACGACGGTTCCTGTCCGAACGCGTATCGCCTTGATCGGCGATGCCAACGCGGCGATTCCAGCCGACGCTGTTGCCCTGCCTGCCAAGTCTGTGGCCGTTTCTGCACCCAAGGCCGTCGCTCAAGTGGCGACTATAGCGGCACCCGTTGCGGTGCCGACCTCCGGTTCGATCAAGGCCTCCCCGGCCGCCCGTAAAATTGCCGGTGAACGTGGAATTGACCTCGCTTCCGTCGGCACCGGCTCCGGTCCCAGCGGGCGTATTACCTCACGCGATCTTCCCGCACAGGCGGCACAGATCAAGCCTGCCACCGGTGCCGGTGTGGCACCCTCCGTATCGTCCGCTGCTCCTGCGGCTGTCAGTGGTCAGGCGTCCCGCCGCCGATTGACTCCGATGCGCAAGGCGGTCGCCCGGAACCTGCTGGCCTCTAAGCAGACCATCCCGCACTTCTACATGCAATTGACCGTGAATGCAGTGCCGATGTCCGATCTCCAGAAGGCTGAAAAGAGCAAGTATCAATGCTCGCTCAACGACTTTGTGACCAAGGCCTGTGCCAAGGCCATCCGGGAATTCCCTGCCTTCCGTAGCCGTATTGAGGGTGATGAGATGGTGGAATTCAACGACGTCAATATTGGGATTGCCGTGGGTATGGATGAAGGTCTGGTGGTCCCTGTAATCTTGCGTGCTGATACGTTGTCCATCAAGGAACTGGCAACCGAAACACGGCGCCTCGCCCAATCGGCCAAAACCGGCAGGATCGAGAACATGGGTAAAGGTGTGTTCACCATTACCAATCTCGGGATGTTCGGCATCGAGCAGTTCACGGCCATTGTGAATCCACCGGAGGCCGCGATTCTGGCTGTGGGCGCCATGCGTGAAACCGTGGTGGTCCAGGATGGCGCCATGTGGGCGGGCAAGGTCATGACTGTGACGCTCAGTGCCGACCATCGTGTGGTGGATGGGATGCCTGCGGCCAAGTTTATGGCGCGTCTGAAAGAGTTGCTGGAAAACCCGGCGCAGTTGGTGTGAGGAGAACGTTATGAGTAAACATTTTGACATTGTTGTTCTCGGTGCGGGCCCTGGCGGGTATGTGGCGGCCTTGAAGGCGGCGCAGATGGGGGCTTCGGTCGCCATCGTCGAAAAGGGGGATCTTGGCGGCACCTGTTTGAATGTCGGTTGTATTCCTTCCAAGGCACTTCTGGCATCCGCGGAATTAATCCATTCCATTCATGGCGCGGCCTCGATGGGCGTGAAGGTGTCCGGAGATGTAACCTTTGACTGGCCTGCGATTCAGGCCCGCAAAGACAAGGTTCTTCAGACGTTACGTGGCGGCATCAAATCACTGTTCGGTGCACGAAAGGTCACTCTGTTCCAGGGGCGGGCCAAACTTAACGGGCCGGGAAAAATCACGATTGAATCCAAGGTGGGCCTAGAGGAGATCACGGCCAATAAAATTATTCTGGCCGTGGGTTCAATTCCTGCACGGATACCTGGGTGGCCCACCGATCCCGAGCGTATTTGCACCAGCGACGAGTCCCTGCACTGGAAAACCCTCCCCGCCCGCCTTTTGATTGTTGGCGGTGGTGTAATCGGCTGCGAATTCGCCTGTATGATGCGCGAGTTTGGCGTCCAGGTGACTGTGGTTGAATTGATGCCCCGGCTTTTGCCTGAACTGGATGAAAGTCTCGGAGAGCCTTTACAGAAGGTCTTCACGAAGCGTGGCATCCAGTGCTTTACCGGTACCAAGGTGGAATCTTTGACCGCAGGTGACACCGTCAAGGCCGTGCTCAGTAATGGCCAGATCGTTGAGGCGGATCGTGTATTGTTGTCCATCGGGCGTCGACCCAATACCGCTGACATCGGGTTGGAGTCTGTGGGGCTGTCGACTGATCGCGGGTTTGTCCGTGTGGATGACCACATGGAAACCCCGGTTAAGGGCATCTATTGTATCGGGGACGCCAATGGGCGTTGTCTGCTTGCCCATGCCGCTTCAGCACAGGGTGTTGCCGCCGTGGAGAATGCCATGGGCCATGCCCTCGCCTTCACTGCGCCCATCCCGTCGGCGGTTTATACATTCCCCGAAATCGGTGCGACAGGAATGACTCAGGCGCAGGCGAAGAAGGCGGGCATTCCGATCGCTATTGGCGTGTTCCCGCTGGCCGCGTTGGGTAAGGCGATTGCGGTGGGGCATACTGAGGGTTTTGTCAAAGTGATCCGGCATCGCGAGACGGGCGAACTGCTGGGTGTCCATATGATGGGGCATAATGCGACCGAATGCATTGCCTCGGCGGGCGCCATGCTTCACAAAAAAGTCTCTGTGCAGGAATTGGCCGAGGTGGTGTATGCTCACCCGACCATCGGCGAGAGCATCAAGGAAGCCGCAGAGGATGCCTTGGGTATGGCATTACATTTGCCACCGCGCAAGGTGGTGCGAGTGGCCGCAGGTTGAAGTTTAGCTCATAATCGTAATCTTAATCGTAATCTTAATCACTTCTTCTGCGATACCGGGGGATAGATTAAGATTACGATTACGATTAAGATCAGGACTAATGGGTTTAAGAACGGGAGAAAATGGTCATGACGCAGAAAATACAGCAGGGGATGGATTCGTTGATTGAGTTATCCCGCTTTTATGGTGTGGATTCCAGTTTTGTACTGGCCGGGGGTGGAAATACGTCCCTGAAGGTGGGCGATAGGCTTTTCGTTAAAGCCAGTGGACATGCCCTCGCCACGATTACTGCGGACGGGTTCGTGGAGCTTGACCGTAAGGCTTTGACGGTGTTGCTGGATAGCAAATTGGATGCCAATGCCCGCCGCCGGGAAGAGCAATTTAAGGAGGCGATTCTGGCTGCCCGCATTTATCCTGAGAAGGGACAGCGGCCTTCGGTTGAGAGTGTTCTCCATCATTTACTCCCCTCCACACTGGTGGTTCACACGCATTCCACGCTGGTCAACTTTTTGACCTGCGGTCAGAAGGGGCCCCAGTTGACGCGCACCTGGTTTGGCGACGATGTGCTGTGGATCCCCGTCTGCGATCCTGGTTTTGTGTTGGCGCAATTGGTGCAGAAAGAGATGAATGCCTACATTCAGCGTACGGGGCGAAAGTATCCCCCGGTAGTCTTCATCCAAAATCATGGTCTGATTGTGTGTGGCGACAGCACTGCTGAGATTCGCAAGCATACCGAAAAACTGATTGCCACGATTACTGAGAAGGCAAAGCTTGTGACCGCTCAGGTAAAACCTGCGGAGGCTCTGATTCCCGAAGCGGTCCAGGCCATCAACTCTATTGGCCCGGCTTTGCGCGGGTTGTTGGCGGAGGGTGAGACCCTTAAGGTGGTGGCCTTTGATGATTCTGAGCCAGTCAAGGCCTTGGTTGATAATCCGAAGGGAAAACAGTGGGCCACCTCAGGCACCCTGACGCCCGATCATATTGTCTACTGCAACTCATTCCCGATGTGGTTTGAGTGTCCTAAAGGTCAGCCCGCGGCAAGTGTTGTTGACGCTTTGCGCAAAGCGGTAAAAACCTACGCCAAAACCTATCGCTGCAACCCCCGGGTGGTGTTGGTCGCCGGATTGGGAATGTTCGCAGCAGGGGATGACATTGCCCAGGCCACGACCGTGCGGCTGGTTTATACCGATGCCGTCCGCATCATGGCGGGCGCCTCGAAACTGGGGGGCATCCAGTATCTCCCCGATGCCCAGCGCAAGTTTATTGAGGCATGGGAAGTGGAATCCTACCGGCGTCAGATCGCCAAGGCCGGCCGCAAAGCGGGACGGTCCGCAGGCAAGGTTGTTGTGGTAACGGGTGCGGCGCAGGGGTTCGGTTTCGAAATCTCAAAACAACTGGCAGCCGAAGGGGCACATGTTGCTCTGTTGGATTTGAATGTTGATGGAACCGTGGCGGCAGCGAAAGGGTTGACGCAACAATATGGTGCCGGGCGGGTCATTGGGGTGGCGGCGAATGTAACCAACACGGCCTCCATTGAGTCGGCGATGCATGTGGTGATTCGCGCCTTTGGTGGATTCGATGCATTTGTGTCCAATGCGGGAGTGCTCAAGGCGGGCAGTGTGAAAACGCTCAAACCCGAAGATTTTGATTTCGTCACCTCGGTGAACTACAAGGGCTATTTTCTGTGCGTACAGAAGGCTGCGCCGGTGCTCGCCGTACAGCATCTGGCAAGTCCGGCATACTGGAGTGACATCATTCAGATTAATTCCAAATCCGGTCTGGAAGGTTCCAATAAGAATGGGGCCTATGCCGGAAGTAAGTTCGGGGGGATTGGTCTGACCCAGTCCTTTGCGATGGAACTGATCGAGGACAACATCAAGGTCAATGCCATCTGTCCGGGCAATTTCTTCGATGGTCCGCTCTGGTCGGATCCCAAAAACGGCTTATTTGTTCAATATCTAAACACCAAAAAAGTGCCCGGCGCCAAAACCATCGAGGATGTGCGCCGGTTCTATGAGAACAAGGTGCCGATGCGCCGTGGCTGTATGGCTGAAGATGTGATGAAGGCTATTTTTTACATTATGGAACAAAAGTATGAGACCGGTCAGGCAGTGCCAGTAACCGGCGGTCAGGTAATGCTGTCTTAATAATAACAAGGAGAACCCCCATGTCTGCTAACGTCCTGCCTAAAACTCAGTATGCCGTCCAACTCATCGGACCCGGCGAACTCAAAATCAACACGGCTAAGCCCGTTGTAACTCCTGGCCCGCATCAGGTGCTCGGCCAGATTGAATCGGTCTGTCTCTGTTTCTCCGACCTGAAATTGCTCAAGCAGTTTTCTCAGCACCCACGTAAGAGCGAGGTCATCGGCGGATTGGCGCCGGAGGTTCTGAATGAGATTTCGAGCTATGTGCCCGGCGATAAGCCCACTGTGCCCGGCCATGAAACTGTGATCCGGATTGTGGCGGTTGGTGATAAGGTGAAGCATCACAAGGTCGGGGAGCGCTGCCTGGTTCAGACCGACTACCGTCCCTTCGCAACGGCCGGTTCGAATGCGGCGTTCGGATACAATTTCGAGGGTGCTCTTCAGGAATATGTGGTGATGGATGAGCGGGTGATCATTGATCCCGCCACCGGGGAGCGCTTTTTGATTCCTGCCCCTGAGAACCTGAGCGCCTCGGCAATCGCGCTTGTAGAGCCCTGGGCCTGTGTTGAGAACTCCTATGTCACGCCTGAGCGTCAGTCCGTCAAAGCGGGCGGAAAGCTCGCGGTGGTGGTCGATGGCGACCGGAAAATGTCCGGGATCGCAGAGAGCATGTCGCCCAAGGGGTTTCCTGCGGAAATTGTCACCGTTTGCGCAGATCACTGTGACAAAATGCTTGCGGCTCAATTCAAGGTGCCGGTGAAGCGGCTGAATTCCGTGGCGGATCTGCCCAATGAGACCTTTGATGACATTATTTATTTCGGCAAAGATAAGAAAATCATTGAGTTGCTGAATGACAAACTGACGACCTGTGGGATGATCAACATTGTAACGGGCGGTGGTAAGATTGGTGCCCTGGTGTCGGTTGGGGTCGGGCGTGTCCATTATGGTATGACGCGTTGGATCGGGACGATGTCTTCTTCCGCAGCCGAATCCTACAAGGCGATTCCGCCTACCGGTGAGATCCGTGCGAACGACACGATTTGTGTGACGGGCGCAGGGGGGCCAATGGGGCAAATGCATGTCATTCGCGATTTGTGTGCCGGGTTACCGGGAGTGGTGATGACGGCCGTTGATTTTGATGATGTCCGGTTGGTCAACCTGATGGCTAAGGCGCGGCCCATGGCGGCAGCTAATAAAGCGACCATATGCACGTTGAATCCAAAGACAGAAGCCCTTAAAGGTCCGTTTACCTATCAAGTGGTGATGGCGCCGATCGGAGTATTGGTGGCTGATGCGATCAAGAATAGCGCCCCCGGCAGTTTGATCAATATTTTTGCCGGGATTCCCGCAAACGTGAAGCATGAACTCGATCTTGATACCTACATTCAGAATCGCTGTTATATGTTCGGCACGAGTGGCTCTACGATTCGTGACATGAAGATTGTGCTCGGGAAAGTAGTCGCCGGGAAGTTGGACACCAATAGTTCGGTAGATGCGGTATGCGGTATGGCTGGCGCCCTCGAGGGGTTGGCGGCTGTTGAAAACCGAACCCTGGCTGGCAAGATTGTGATCTATCCAGCCTTACATGATCTTGGACTGGTGCCGCTGAATACCCTAACTCAAAAATTCCCCACGGTGGCCTCCAAATTAAATCATGGTAACTGGTCATCGGATGCCGAGAATGAACTGATGAAGGTGGGTAAGTAAGATGTTTCTCTGTTCCCTCTCCCCTTGAGGGAGAGGGCTAGAGTGAGGGGATGGTAATGTATGAGCTTAGCTCTTCTCAATAGTGATTCCCTTGAGGCGCGCCTTCAACATTTACGTGAAATGGTGTTGGCGCAACGTGCTGGTGCGGCGGTTCCTCGTACAGAGGAAGTGAATAACCACATCCATACGATGTATTCCTTCTCGCCTTATTCCCCTTCCGCAGCGGCCTGGCAGGCCGCGCAGGCGGGGTTACAGGCGGCAGGCATCATGGATCACGATTCCATTGCCGGGGCGAATGAAATGCTGGAAGCCTGTAAGATCATCGGGATTGGATCTACAGCAGGGTTTGAACTGCGTGTAGATTGCAGTATGACGGGGTTGTCTGGTCGCAAAATTAATAATCCGGATTCACTGTCAATTGCCTACATGGCGATTCACGGGATTCCTCGACCGGCGATTCCGGAAGTGGCACGTTTTTTGGAGCCCATTCAAAAAGCCCGCAACCTGCGTAATCGCGCGATGGTGGCTTGTCTTAACGAGCACCTTCAGGAATTGGGCGTCCCTCAGATTGACTTCGAGCGCGATGTCTTTGCGCGATCCCTGGCGGCGCAGGGCGGGGCGATTACGGAGCGTCATATTCTGGCTGCATTAGCTGAGAAATTGATTGGCCTGTATGGTCGAGATGGGCGGGTGGTTGGTTTTCTCCGGGACACCCTGAAGGTGGAACTCCCTGCCAAAATGGTTGCGGTGTTGAGCGATTCTGCCAATCCGCATTATCTTTATGATTTATTGGGTATTTTGAAATCTTCATTCCTGCCCTCCTTTTTCATTCAGCCCGGATCGCATGAATGTATTCCCGTAAGGAAGGCGGTAAAATTCGCCCTTCATATTGGCGCGATTCCCGCTTATGCCTATCTGGGCGATGTGACAGCCTCACCGACGGGTGATAAGAAGGCCGAGAAGTTTGAAGATGACTATCTGGATTTGCTGTTTGATGAATTGGTCGCGCTGGGCTTCCGGGCTGTGACGTATATGCCGCCCCGCAATACTCTGACCCAGTTGCAACGAGTGCAGGGGTTGTGTGTCAGGCATGGGCTGATGGAAATCTCCGGGGTCGACATTAATTCCTCGCGGCAGTCATTCAGTTGTCCCGAGATTATGCAGCCGGTCTTCCGGCATTTGATTGCCGCCACTTGGGCCTTGATTGCCCATGAAAAACTGGCGAGTCTTGACGCACGTTTCAGTCTTTTTCATCCTGCTAATCCGTATGCCACCGACCCTCTGGCCGAGCGACTGCAAGTCTATGCCAAGGTTGGAGCGTCCTTGGATTCAGCCCATCCTGAAAATGCCCTGAAGATGGCAGTACAGTTATTTCCAGGTAAGTTTGAGATCTAAATTTTCGCTTGAACCGTACTCCTTCGTCGCTAACTTCGTCGGAGAAGACATCGACTAAGTTAACGACTAAGT